>JAYUQJ010000360.1:0-3352 GCA_043756825.1 Betaproteobacteria bacterium
CGCATCGGCCTTGGCCACGGCATGGTCGATGGACGGAAAGAAGCGGTGAATATCGCAGCGCAGCACCCAGGCGTGGCTGTCGCGAAACTGCTCATAGCGGGCCACCGCCCGGTGCTGGCCCCGCCCGGGGATGCTGGCAAAACTGTCGGCAATGAAGCTGCGCTGGGCCAGCGGCCCCAGCACGCCGTGCAGCGCCTGGTGCAGCACCCGGTCGGCAAAGGGGGCGATGCTGATGTGGCGGGTCTTGGGCTCGCGCACCACCACCTTGCGGTAGCCGCCCGGGCGCCAGGTGCCGGCATAGAGCGCGTCGCTCAGGCGCAGCAGTTCGGTCTCCAGATGGAAGTTGAAGGCCGCCGCATCGGGCCGCTCGCGCTTGCCGCGCGATGCCCGCTGGGCGGCGGCCAGCAGCGCCGGGAAGCCGGCGATCTGGTCAAACACGTCAGCTGGGGGCGGGTTTCGCATGCAGCGCTCTGTTGGCAGTGTCAAGGCGCAGCCGGCCCCAGCTTCTTGAGCCAGGCACCGATGCGGCGGCCGATCTCGTCAATCTCGCGCGCCGCATGCTCGTAGCGGCGCACATCGGCGTGGCGCAGGTTGTAGGCCACGCGCCACAGCAGGCGCTGCTTTTCCAGCAACAGGTTGGCGCGTTGCAGCTCCGCCCGGGGCAGCTTGCGGTACTGGGCCTCGACCAGAGCCTCCAGCAAATCCAGCGCCAGGCCCTGCAAGCGGTCGCCCAGCAAGAAGCGCTGGCTGCGCGGAAACTGCTCCAGCACCGGCACGAGCCAGGTGATGTAGAGCATCAGCCGGTCGATGGCCGGGCTGGCACGGCCTGCATCGCCAGGCGGGATGGGCGGCGGGGCCTCGGGCGGGCTCATGGCCGGGTGCCGGGGCAGATGCCGGCGTGTACGCCTGCTTGCGGGGCGGCGTGGGCGGTGCCGGCGCGAGCATGCCGAACACCGGCCCGCCCGGGGGCTGCCGCCCCCCCACCCCCGCCTGGCCTGGCCTGGCCGGCGCGGTGTGGCGGGCTGTTTTGCAAGGGGTAAGGGGGTAAGGGGGACAGGGTGTGACGCGCCATTTTCATGGCGCGATCCGGGCGACCAGACGGAAACCGACGTTGTTGTCGCGGAAGCCGGGGGTGAACCTGTCGCGGCTGGCCAGGCGCAACCTGCTGCCGTAGTTGCTGATGGACGCGCCGCGCACCGCGCGAGCGGCCGACACCCCGGTGCTGTCGTTGCCATGGTCCCGGGCATTGGCCTCCATCGACTTGCGCTCTTCGCGCCAATCGGTGGCGGTCCATTCCCAGACATTGCCGATCATGTCGTCGAGGCCATAGCCGTTTTTCAGCCGGCCACCCACCGGCAACACATCGCCCGGGCAATTGGCGGTGTGGGCATGGCGGCAGGTCTCGGCCTTGCTGGCGTCGTCAGCCCATAAATACGCCTGGGTGTTGCGGCCGCCCCGGGCGCTGAACTCCCATTCCAGCTCGGTGGGCAGGCCGATGCTGTCGATGCGAACCCCCAACTGAGCGGCATGACGCTTGGCAAACCAGCGAGCATAGGCCTGGGCGTCCTGGGTGTTGACGCAACGCACCGGGTGGCGGTCGTCCTTGGCGTGTTGGGCATCGTCCCAATTGCAGAGGGTGTCTGAGGTCTTGACGGGCTGGTAGTTGCGGTCTGGCGCGGCCCAGAAGGCCTTGTACTGGCCCAGCGTGACCTCTGTCTTGGCCATCGCAAAGCGGTAGTTGAAGCGGGCGGTGATGGCCTCGGCGCCCGCGCCGATGACGGTGGGGCCCGGGTTGGGGATGAGCACAAAGCTGGGGCAAGCGGCACCGCAGCCAGCGACGGTCAAGGTGCCGCCATCGGCCGGCAAGGTGGCGGTGGTCGATGGCGCCGGGGTGACTGTGGCGGGAGCGGCTTGAATGGATGCAGAAGATGGTGCAGGTGACGGTGCAGGTGACGGTGCAGGCAAGGGTGCCACTGACGATGCGGCTGCCAGTGCCGCGCGTTGCGCCTGGCGGGCCGCCAGCAAGGCCTTGTCCTTGTCGGCCAGCTCGGATTGCAAGACGCCCATGCGCTCTTGCTGGGCCTGGTTGTCGCGCTTCAGACGGTCGCGCTCGGTGCGCAAGGCGGTGTCGTCCTTGGTGGCGGCGGCGCCGCGCTTCAAGTCGGCCAGGGCTTGTTTGAGCTGGGCTTGCAGGCCTTCAGCATCGGCCAGCGCGGTGTCTCGCTGGGCGCGGGCGGCGTCGCGCTCTTTGCGCAGCGCGTCCAGCTGCTCGGGGGGCACACCGACGGGCTTGCTCTGGGCGGCCTGGCGGGCGCGCTCTTCAGCCTTGGCGGCAGCGGCTTCGGCGGCGGTGGTTTTGTCCTGGGCGGCTTTGAGGGCGTTGCGCAGCTTGTCGGCCTCGGCTTGGGCCGCCTTGAGCTGGTCTTGCGGCACCAAGCCCGGCGGCGCCTGGCCGCCCAAGCCTTGCGGCCAGGCATTGGGCAAGGCCAGCAGCAGGGCCAGGGCCAGCGCGGTGAGGGCTGGTGTGGTCGGCTTGCCGGGCACTTTGGGACGATGAGGTTTCATGGTGGGGGCGCTGTCGTCTGAGGGCTGCCGTCGTCAAGAGGCGGCTTGGGCGGGGTGCAGCAGGCAGGCCGGTTGGCCGGCCGCTGTGCGGGCCCGCACGGATTGGGCAAAGGCCAGGTAGTCACTGCGGCTGGCGGTGCCGGCGGGCAGGGCCAGCAAGGCGGCCAGCGCGGGCTCGGTCTCGCCGATGCGGCTGGCAGGCGCATGGCAGGCCAGCACATGCGCCTGCAGCAACGCGGCCAGTGGGAAGCCCTGCGCCTGGTGCAGGCGGGCCAGCGCATCGGCCGCGCCATCGGTGCCTGAGCCCAGCGGCACCGGGGCGGTGGTCTCCAGCCGCGCGCCGGCATGGTAGGTGGCCACCAACAGACGCAGGCCCAGGGCCTTGGCGGCGGGATCATCCAATGCGGGCGCCGGCAGCCGCGCCAATTGCGACACATCCCGCAGGCTGGCGTCGCGCAACTGGCGCAGAGCGTCGGGGTCAATGGCGGGCGAACGCTCATCAAAGACCGGGGCATCACCCAGCGCGGCCAATGTGATGGCAGCGGCCTGGCCGGGCTGCACGGCTTCAGCCAGCGCCAGCCAGGCTTGGCCAGCCTGGGCCTGCCAGGCCTGGCCGCTGTGGCGAAAGGCCCGCAAGGGGCTGGGGGCCCAGCGCTGGCTGAGCTGCAGGCCAAGCTGCTGGGCATCCCCGCGCGCTTGCCAGGCCAGGGTGGGCAGGCCCAGCAACAGGGCCGCCAGCACCAGGCGGCGCGGGCGGCGGGTGGCCAGGGCCAGGGCACTGCGGGTG
>JAYUQJ010000361.1:0-3343 GCA_043756825.1 Betaproteobacteria bacterium
GCTCGACCTGCGTGACGCCAAGAAGAGCCACTTCGACAGCCTGCACGACTGCTTCATCCGCGAGTTGAAGCCCGGCGCCCGCCCGGTCGACGCCGACCCGGCCGTGCTGGCCAGCCCCTGCGATGCGATCGTCGGCGCCTGCGGCGCTGTCGACGGGCTGACGGTGTTCCAGGCCAAGGGCTTTCCGTACACCTTGCCCGAGCTGTTTGGCGCCGATCCGCAGGCCTTTGCGCCTTACCGCGATGGCTGCTATGTCACGCTGCGGCTCACGTCGAGCATGTACCACCGCTTTCACGCGCCGCATGACTGTCAGGTGCGGCATGTCACCCACCATGCCGGCGACACCTGGAACGTCAACCCGATCGCGCTGAAGCGGGTCGAAAAACTGTTCTGCAGGAATGAACGCGCGGTGATCCACACCCGGCTGGTGGTCGAGGGGCTTGCCAGCGGCTACCCGATCGCGCTGGTGCCGGTGGCTGCCATCCTGGTGGCCAGCCTGCGCCTGCACTGGCTGGACACGCTGCTGGGCGTGGACTATCGCGGCCCCGACGAGCTGCCCTGCGATGCCCGTTTCAGCAAGGGCCAGGAGATGGGCTGGTTCCAGCACGGCTCGACGATCATCGTCTTCGCGCCGCGTGGTTTTGAGCTGGCCGCGCAGGTGGCCGTCGGTGCGCCGCTGCGCATGGGCCAAGCGCTGATGCGGCTGCCACCTGGATGAGCCGACGGGCAGCCGTCACGGCACTGTCACCGAACCCGGTTAGTTTCTGGTGTCTCAACGCTTTGCGGCCGCCCAGCGGCGATGTCGCGCCCCATGCCGAGCGAAGCTTCTGCAGCCACCCACGCGACGGCCCTGGCTGACCTGATCGACCAGCGCCTGCTGGTCCCGCACTTCCAACCCATCGTCCGGTTGTCGGACGGCAGCGTGCACGGCCACGAGGCCTTGATCCGCACGCCGCCGGGCTGCCGCTGGGCCAACCCCGACGCCTTGTTCGGGGCGGCGCGCGAGTCGGGGCTGTCGACCCGGTTGGAGATCGAGTGTGTGCGCGTGGCGCTGCAGGCCTGGTCGCAGTTGCACCTGCCCGGACGGCTCTACCTCAACCTCAGCGCCGCGGCGCTGATAGCGGCGCTGGCCGAGCCGGATGTCGCCACCCTGCTGACCCGTCTGGGCAACGGCATGGTGGCGCCGGAGTCGATCATCGTCGAGCTGACCGAGCACGAGCAGGTGCGGGATGTCGAAGCCTTGGCGCTTGCCGTGGCGCGCCTGCGCCGCCACAAGGTGGCGCTGGCGCTGGACGATTTTGGTGATGGCCGATCCAGCCTGCGGCTGTGGTCGGAGCTGAAGCCCGAGATCGTCAAGATCGACAAGTACTTCACCCGCCACCTGTCGCGCCACGCCGAGAAACTGCAGACCCTGCGTGCACTGCTGCAGATCTCGCAGACCCTGGGCGCCAGCCTGGTCGCCGAGGGCATCGAGTCGACCGAAGACCTGCTGCTGGTGCGCGACCTGGGCATCGGCCTTGGCCAGGGCTGGGCGCTGGGTCTGCCGCAGGCGCTGCCGGTGCTGCAGATCGCCGCGCCGGCGCTGGCCGTCATCCGCAGCAAGGACGTGGCGGTGTTTCCCGAGCGCCGCCGCACCACCCAGCAGCGCGCTTCGGCCCGTACCTTGCTGCGCGAGGTGGCGCCAGTGTCGTCGCACTGCAGCAACCAGGACCTGTTCGAGATCTTTGCGGCCCAGGAGGCGCTGGAGGCGGTGGCCATCGTCGACGACGGCCGCCCGGTGGGCCTGGTCAGCCGCCAGCATTTTGTCGACCGCTTCGCCAAGCCCTATTTCCCCGAGCTGTACGGCCGCAAGGCCTGCACGCTGTTTGCCAACCTGACACCACGTCTGGTCGACATCCATGCCGGCATCGAGGACCTGGCCGAGGTGCTGACCTCCAACGATCAACGCTACCTGGCCGAGGGCATCATCATCGTCGACGGTGGCCGATACCGCGGCCTGGGCAGCGGCAAGGACCTGGTGCGCACGGTCACCGAATCACGCATCGAGGCCGCCCGCCATGCCAACCCGCTCACGCTGCTGCCCGGCAACATCCCGATCACCCAGCACATCCAGCGGCTGCTGAGCGCCGGGCGCGAGTTTGTTGCCTGCTATGGCGACCTCAACCACTTCAAGCCCTTCAACGACCAGTACGGCTACTGGCGCGGTGACGAGATGATCCTGTTGGCCGCACGCTGCATCACCGCGCAGGCCGACCCGCGACGCGACTTTGTCGGCCATGTCGGCGGCGATGACTTTGTCGTGCTGTTCCAGAGCGACGACTGGGAGCGGCGCAGCGAGGCCGCCCTGACCAACTTCAACCAAGAGGCGCTGGCGCTCTATGACGCGCCGGCCCGGCTGGCCGGTGGCATCGAGGCCGAAGACCGCCATGGTTGCCTGCGCTTCCACCCACTGACCACGCTGGGCATTGGCGCGGTCAGGGTGGCCGCCGGGGGTGCGCTGCGCCCGGAGGACGTGGCCAATGCTGCCGCGCTGGCCAAGCGCCAGACCAAGCACCTGGGTGTCGGGCTGTACTTGCTGGCCCAGCCGCTGGGGTTGCGGGCCGCCGCGGCCTGACGGCCCGGGCCGGTCGGCTCAACGCCGGTCGGTCGATGTCCGCGGTCGGCGCCGGGTGGTCAGCAGGGCCACCGCGGCCGCCAGCCCGAACAGCCAGCCACTCGACAGCGCCCCGCCCCCGCTGCCGCCCTCTGCCGTGGCCACCGGCACCACCAGCGGGGGGGTCGGCACCGCAGAGGCGGGGGTGCCGGGTGGGGCGGGCAGCACCGCTGCAGGCGCGCGGCCGGTGGCTTCTGCGCAGGCCTGCAGGCGGTCGTTGGCCAGGGTGACGGCCGTTTGCACCGGTGCCAGGTAGGCCGCAGGTGCGGCGGCGAACAGCAGCGCCTGGTCGGCGTCCAGCAGGCCGGCGCCGCAGGTGGTGGTGGTGCAGGCACAGCGGCTGGCGTTGCTGGCGATCGCACAAGCGCCCAGCAGCGGCACCAGCACGTGTGGCCGTGCGCTGGCCCGCAAGCCCTGCTCGATCTGGGCCAGGCTCAGCGTCGGGTTGACCGCCAGCATCAGCGACGCCACCGCCGCCACCGCCGGCGCTGCGAAGCTGGTGCCGGATGCGGCGACATAACCGGCCGCGCCCGGGCTTTGCTCGCCCAGGTTGCCGGTGGACACGATGCCGCCGTCGCGCAGGTTGGCCGTGCCGCTGGCGCAACTGCCGCCGCTGGCATCGTCGCCACCCGGCGTGGCCAGCGCGATGCTGGCGCCGAAGTTGGCATAGGCCGCCTTGTAGCCGTCGCG
>JAYUQJ010000362.1:0-9249 GCA_043756825.1 Betaproteobacteria bacterium
CCGCGCGCGAACATGCCGGCGCGCGCATCGCTGCCGGGTGCCACATCGACAAACACCAGGCCGTTGCGGGTCTGCGCATCCACGGTCGGGGCGACCCTGCGCACCGTGCCTTTGACGGCCTGGCCACCGGGTGTGGTGAGCAGCGTGACCATGCCCGGCTGGATGCGCGACAGCTCGGCCGAGCTGACCTCGGCGCGCCACTCCAACCGCCCTTTGCGGATCAGTCGAAACAACTCTTGCCCCGGCTGCACCACCGCGCCGACCAGCGCCGTGCGCGCCGAGACGATGCCGTCATCTGGCGCCAGGATGCGCGCCTGGCCCTGGCGCACCTGATCGGCTTGTAGTCGAGCTAACAGGGCATCGTGCCGGGCACGCGCGGTTTGCTCGGCGGTGAGAATCTGCGTCGTTTGCTGCAGGCTCAACACACCGGTGGGCTTGAGCTCGCGGGCCCGATCGGCGTTGGCTGTGGCCTCGGCCAGCAACGCCTGCGCCTCGGCCACGGCCGCGCGGGTTTGCGCCATATCGGCGTTCAAAATCTCGGTGGACAGGCGCGCCAGCAACTGGCCGCGCTTGACGACATCGCCCACTTGGGCCGCCACCTCCACCAGGCGCCAGCCGCTGACCTCGGCGCCCACCACCAATTCTTGCCAAGCCGCCAGGCTGCCGCTGGCGGCCACCCGCAGCGGCCAGTCAATGCGGGTTGGGGTGACCAGGGTCACGGTCAGTGCCGGGCGCGGGGCGCCAGAAGCCGGAGCTGTCGGTGTCGGCGCCGGCGCCTGGGCCGCAGAAGACAAGGCCCAGACCAGGCCCAGCGCGCATCCGGCCAACATGCTGGCCGCCAAGTTACCGCGTTGTGGCCAGAAGAACGTGCAGGGAAACGCCATGGATGGTCCTGTCGCAGGAGGGCAGCGCGGCGCTGCTGAAGCAGCGTGGCGGCCGAGTGCGGCGAATTGAGGCCGATTGCGGCATGTTGCCATGCAGGCTCTTGAGCACCGCCGCTTCGGCCTTCTCCGGCCCGATTAAGGGCAAACCCGACCCATGAATCGGGGGGGTGTGGGCGGAATTCGCAATTCGCTGCGCCGGTACCCCATGGCAGCGGTTAAATGCACATTGGGTATCGATTTCAAACCAAATGGAGAGCAACGATGAGACGACCTCTTGCAGCCCTGGCTGCCATGCTGATCACAACCCTGCTGGCGGCACCGATGGCCCGGGCCGACATGATTCGCTACAACACGGTCCTGAGCGGTGCCCAGGAAGTGCTCGTAAATAATTCGCCAGCCACGGGGTTCGCCATCCTCGATTACGACAATGTGGCGCACACACTGAGGGTCCAGGTCGACTTCAGCGGCTTGATCGGCGGCAACGCCACAGCGGCCCACATTCACTGCTGTAGCGGTCCCGGTGCCAATGCCGGTGTGGCCATCGGCATGCCGGGCTTTCCAAGCTCGGCCGACAGCTTCTTCGACATCTTTTTTGACCTGACGCTGGACGCCACTTACAACACAGCCTTCCGCCTCGGCTCGCCGGGCCAAAACGCCGCCGGAGCTGAGGCACGCCTGTTCAGCCAAATGGACTTGGGACTGGCCTACTTCAACATCCACAACGTCGGATTTCCAGGTGGTGAAATTCGCGGCCAGTTGGCCATCCCCGAGCCCGCCAGTCTGGCGTTGATGGCGCTGTCGCTGGGCGCACTTGGAGCCACTTCGCGCCGCAAGAACGTGGCCTGACGTCAGCTGTAGTTGCGCACCAGCTCGCGCGCCACTTTGGCCTGCGGCTGGTAGCGCGTGCCGCCCAACCACAGCTCGACGGCGCGGCCTTTGGCGTCGCGCACCAGCCGCACCGGCTCGCCATGGCTGCCGTAGCCGCCGGCCAGGGCGATGCAGCCCTGCTCGAGTCCGGCGCGCGTGCGCGGGCTGATGGCCAGCTCGGTGGCATCCAGCAACGGGTTGGCCAGCGCCGGGTTGGCTACCAGTACCTTGTCGCCACCCATGGGCAGCAGGTCGATGGCGCCCCACAGCGTCCACCAGCGCCCACACCAGGCGGCTGTGCGGCGCGACGGTGCGCCGTGGCACTCGAAGGCGCGCAGGATGTGCAGGCAGCCGTCAACCCAGGCCTGCGCCAGACCATCGGCCGAGTTGGTCAGCACCGACACCGACAGCGCCTGAGCGGGCACCACCGCAGTGCGGGTCAACGTGCCCTGAAAGCCACCCGTGTGGCCAAACCAGTCCCACCCCGCGCACGGGCCACCCACCGCGCCAGCCACGGTGCCCGACATCGTGCCCAGGCCGTACCAACGCTCCAGGCTGGCATGCGGATCGCGCCATTGCCGGCGCGTCATCTCGCGCCGGCTGGCCACATTCAAGACGCTGCGTTTGGATGTTGGGGACAGTTGCGCAAAGAAGTGCGCCAAGTCGCCGGCTGTGCTGACAAAGCCGGTGGCCGATGCCAGGGCGCGCGTCGGGTTGTCGCCCGCGATGACCAGCCGCCGCCCCAGCGGCCATTTGGCCGAGTGGCCGCGTGCGAAGGGCACCGCTGGGGCCAGTGGCGCATCCGGCGTGGTCTGCTGCAAACCGGCTGCGGCGACGATTTCACGCGC
This sequence comes from Betaproteobacteria bacterium, assembly GCA_043756825.1. Classification (GTDB taxonomy): domain Bacteria; phylum Pseudomonadota; class Gammaproteobacteria; order Burkholderiales; family Burkholderiaceae_C; genus Pseudaquabacterium. The sequence continues at coordinate 2,600 of JAYUQJ010000362.1, forward strand.
GATCCAGGCGCCATACGGCTCTTCGGTGATGGCGGCGATGGCCAGGCCGAGCAGGCCAAAGCCGTGGTTCGAATATTTGAACCGGGTGTTGGCCTCGATCGTCAACCCGGCGGCCAGGTCGGCGCGGATGCCGGCCTCATCCAGAAACGGCCGCCGATCAGTCCATTGACCCGCATCGCTGCCGTCGCGCACCAGGCCGGCGCTGTGCGACAGCAATTGGCCCAGGCTGGCGTTGGCCACGTCGGCGTGCAGGCCGCTCACATAACGCCCTATCCGATCATCCAGACTCAACCGCCCCTGTTCGCGCAGCTTGAGGATGCCGGCCGCCGTGAAGCTCTTGGAGTGCGAGGCAACACGAAAGCGGTGCTGGGGCGTCAGGCGTTCGCCGGCTGCCAGGTCCGCATGGCCGAAGGCGCGCTCCAGCACCACCTGGCCCCGGTGCGCAACGGCCAGCGCGCAACCCGGCTGTTCGGACACCCGCATCTGGTGCTCCAGCCAATCCGGGATGTAGTCGAGAGCAGCACGAAGCCAGGCGGTCATGGTGTGGGGTTCCAGTGGTGGCGGCGGGCCTGGCCAGAGACGACCGGCATGCGATTTCAGCGAGCCGGGTGCGGAAATTGTCCCGCGCAACTATAGGGGCGCGCCTTACCGCTATCCAGGTCGCGGCGTCTTCCGACATCCGCCGCGCCCACACCCGCGTATAAGGCCGCATGAACCCTCGCACCCGTCCGCCTGTGCCCTTGCAATGCCGGCGTGGAGGCTGGACCTGGGCGCTGTGGGCGCTGCTCATGGCATGGGTATGCACCGCCCAGGCACACGACGTCTGGATCGAACCCGGCCGGCCCGATCCGGCGCAACCCGAGCTGGTCGACCTGCGGCTGCGCGTCGGCGAAAACATGGCCGGCGAGGCCCTGCAGCTGGTACCTGGACTGGTCAATCGATTCATCGTGTCGGGCCCGACGGGCAACCGGGCCATCCGCCCGCAACTGGGCTCGGACAGTGCCGGCCAGGTGCGCATCGACGTGCCCGGCCTGTACGTGGCGCTGTACCACAGCCACCCCAGTTTCATCGAGCTGGCGGCCGACAAGTTCAACCCCTACCTGGCCGAGGAGGGGCTGGACGGCATCCTGGCGCAGCGCGCCGGGCGCGGCCAAAGCCAGGCCAGCGCGCGCGAGCTGTATGCGCGCTGCGCCAAGGTGCTGCTGCTGCGCGGGCCGGCCAGCGCGGAGCAGTCCGATCGGCGCCTGGGCTGCCCGCTGGAACTGGTGGCCCAGCGCAACCCATTTGCTCTGCCTGCCGGCGCCGATTGGCCCCTGCAACTAACGCTACAGCTGACCTATCTGGGACGACCCATGCCCGGGGCCTTGGTGGTGGCGCAGAACAGCCTGGCGCCGATGGCTCGGCAAGCGCAGCGCAGCGACGCCGACGGCCGCGTGAGCTTCCAGGTCGGTGCGGGTGGTCAATCGCGCGGGCTGTGGCTGATCAAGGCCGTGCACATGGTGGCGGCCGCCGACGCTGCGCAGGCCGACTGGATGAGCTGGTGGGCCTCGCTGACCTTCGAGCTGCCGCCGCCCTGAGACCAGGTGCGTCTGGTGCGTCTGGTGCGTCTGGTGCGTCAGGCGCGTCCGCAAGTGCACGCATGACGACGGCTGCGTCGTCCGCCCCCCCTGAGGTGCCACGCAAACGGCGCGACACTGGCGGCCTCTATCTCGGAGGTCGTCAACATGCACGTTCTGTTCTGGCTGACGCTGGTCGTCACTGTGGTCTTGGCTGGCTTGTACTTGTTCACGCGCAGCATCAAGGCCAAGGTCGAAGCCGCCTTGCCGCCGCTGGGCCGCTTCATCGACGTACCTGGCGCACGCCTGCATGTGGTCGAGCGCGGCCAAGGGCCGCCGCTGCTGCTGATCCACGGCCTGGCCGGCAACCTGTGCAACTTCACCTACGGCGTGGTGGACCGTCTGGCCACGCGTTATCGGGTCATCGCGGTGGACCGGCCTGGCTCGGGCTATTCGGTGCGCCTGCCCGGCGCCTCGGCGGCGCTGGAAGTACAGGCCGACGCCATGGCGGCGCTGATCGACCAGCTGCACCTGGACCGCCCGGTGGTGGTTGGCCACTCGCTGGGCGGGGCGTTGTCGCTGTGCCTGGCGCAGCGCCACCCGAACAAGGTGCGCGCCCTGGCCTTGGTGGCGCCGCTGACGCACTCGCCCAGCACCATGTCCAGCGCCTTCGACGGTTTGAAGATCGGCGCGCCCTGGTTGCAAAACTTCATCGCCTGGACCCTGGCGGTGCCGATTTCGATGCGCACACGGGACAAGGTGCTGGCCGAGGTCTTTGGCCCCGAGCCGGTGCCGGCCGACTTTGGCACCAAGGGCGGTGGTTTTCTGGGCGTGCGGCCGTCGCACTTCATCGCGGCCTGCCAGGATCTGCACGCCGTACCCAATGGCATGGACGCCTTGGTGGCCGCTTACGCCCGCATGGACGTCCCCGTGCAGGTGCTGTTTGGCCGCGGTGACCTGCTGCTGGACCCTGCCGAGCAAGGCGGAGCGCTGGCCAAGGTGCTGCCCGGCGCCACACTGACGCTGGTTGACGGCGGCCACATGCTGCCCTTGACCCAGGCTGAGCGCACCACCCAGTTCATTGCCGCTGTGGCCGATGCGGCGTTTGCGCACTCAACGGCCGCTGCGCCCGATCCTCAGCCGCACTGACCGACAAAGCCGCAGGCGGTGCAGAACTCGCAGCCGTCCTTGTGGATCAGCGTGTGGTTGCCGCACTCGGGGCAGGGTTTGCCGGCCATCGGCGCCATGCCGGTGCCGGCTGACGACACCAGGCCAGGCTCGCCGGCAGTGCCGGACTTCAATCCCGGCGCGGCCAGGATGCCCATCGCGCTCAGCGGCATGCCGGATTCATCGAGCACACCCAGCATGGCGTAGCGGTGGATCACCAAACGCGCGATGTACGCGACCGTGCTGGGCCAGACCTGCTGGCGGCGCTGGCCGGGCACGGGCGCCATGAAGTGCCCCAGCGGCTCGCCCACATTGAGCAACTTGCGCAGCTTCATGCCGATCCAGGCCGGGTCCATCACCCGCATGTCCAGCGACAGCAGGCGCGCCAGGCCGTCCAGCGCGCGCGGGTAGTTGCCCGAGAAACCGATCGCGCAGGGCCGGGTCACGCTGCCGCCCTCACCGTCACCGCTGGGCCCGGGCAGCGTCACCTCCTTGAGCGTGACGGTGAAGCTCTCGCCGGTGCCGTGGTTGTCCACGTCCACCGCCCAGGCCAGGGTGCCGGCGGTGCCGGTGCGTGGCTCGTCGCGGCTGAACATCGCGTCCAGCACCGGCGTCGGGCCGCCATCCTGCAGCGCGCCCAACTGCTCGCAGCGCCAGCGGATCACTGCCGCAGTGGCCGCCACCACGCCGGGGAACAGCCGCTGCTCGCCGTTGGGCGGAAAGGGCATCTCGAACGCGCGCTCCTCGGCCACGGTGGCCAGCGCGTCTAGCTTGAGCTTGAGCCAGGCGGCGTCGTTGGTGCGCATGTCCATCGACAGGGTCTTGGCCAGGGCGCCGATGGCACGCGGCTGCTCGGCACCGTTGACCCACACCTCGAAGGGCAGGTTCTGCGCGAACAGGCCCAGCCCGGGGCCGGCCTCGGCCGGCAACTCACCGACGAAGAGCGAGAAATCGCCATGCGGGTGCTGGATCAGGTAGCTCCAGGCCGGGTTGCCGCCCGGCAGCTCGGGCCGGCTGGGCCAGCGCAGCGAGGCCAGCACCGCAGTGGGCAGGCGGTCCACGCGCAGGCGCTGGTTGGCGTTGTCCAGCGCCACCAGCGGCGCGGGCTGGGCCAATGGCGCCGTCGCGGCGGCGGCCGGCGTGTCCACGCTCAGCACCGAGCCCAGCACGTTGTTGGGCCGGTAGGTGGCCAGGCCTTTCAGACCCGATTGCCAGGCTTGCAGGTAGAGGCCCTGGAAGTCGGCATAGGGGTAGTCGGCCGGCACATTGACCGTCTTGCTGATAGAGGTGTCGATATAGGGCGCCACCGCCGCCACCATCGCCGCGTGGGCCTCGGCGCTCATCTCCAGCGCGGTGACGAAGGCGTCGGTCAGCGGCGCGTCAAGGCCTTTCAGATGGCGGTACAGGCGCCAGGCGTGGTCTTCCACCGCATAGTGCTTGAAGCTGTTGTCGGGCTCGCGCTTCTTGCGGGTGTAGCTCCAGCTGAAGGCCGGCTCGATGCCGTTGCTGGCGTTGTCGGCAAAGGCCAGGCTGATGGTGCCGGTGGGGGCGATCGACAGCAGGTGCGAATTGCGCAGTCCCTGGGCGCGGATCTTGTCCTTGAGCAGTAGCGGCAGGCGCGACGCGAAGCTGCCGGCCGGCCGGCCCGCACTGTCACCGCCCTGGCCGCTGGCACGGCCCGACAGGTACAGATCGGCATTGAACAGCGGAAACGCGCCGCGCTCGGCGGCCAGATCGGCGCTGGCACCGTAGGCGGCGTCGCGCATCACCGCCGAGATGCGGCGCGCCATGGCCCGCGCGGGCTCGGTGTCGTAGCGCAGGCCCAGCATCACCAGCGCGTCGCCCAGGCCGGTGAAGCCCAGGCCGACCCGGCGCTTGGCGGCGGCCTCGGCCTGCTGTTGCGGCAGCGGCCAGACGGTGACGTCGAGCACGTTGTCCAGCATGCGGGTGGCCACCGCGCAGACGTCGGCAAAACCGGCGTCGTCGAAATCGGCATCGGCTTCGAAGGGACGCTGCACGAAGTGGGTGAGGTCCACGCTGCCCAGGCAGCAGCAGCCGTAGGGGGGAAGGGGCTGTTCGGCACACGGGTTGGTGGCTGCAATCGTCTCGCAATAACCCAGGTTGTTGTCCTGGTTGATGCGGTCGAGGAAGAGCACGCCCGGCTCGGCATGGTCGTAGGTGCTGCGCATGATCTGGTCCCACAGCGCCGCGGCGGGCACGGTGCGGTAGGCCCAGAGGCCGTCAGCGCGCCGGCGCGCACCGGCCGCCTTGAGCAGCGGGCCGGGCTCGGCCTTGTGCACCAGGTCGAAATCGGCGCCGTCCTGCACCGCCTGCATGAAGGCGTCGGTGATGCCGACCGAAATGTTGAAGTTGCGCAGGTCGCCGCTGTCCTTGGCGCGGATGAAGGCCTCGACGTCCGGGTGGTCGCAGCGCAGCACCGCCATCTGCGCGCCGCGCCGGCTGCCGGCGCTCTCCACCGTCTCGCAGCTGCGGTCGAAGACCCGCATGTAGCTGACCGGCCCCGAGGCGCTGCTCTGGGTCGGCGCCACCCAGGCGCCGGACGGCCGGATGCGCGAGAAATCGTAGCCCACGCCGCCGCCGCGGCGCATGGTCTCGGCGGCCTCGGTCAAGGCGGTGTAGATGCCGGCAAAACCCGCTTCGGGCTGCGAGATCGAATCGCCCACCGGCTGCACGAAGCAGTTGATCAGCGTGGCGGCCAGCGGCGTGCCAGCAGCCGAGTTGATGCGCCCGGCCGGCACGAAGCCGCGGCGCTGCGCGTCCAGGAAGCGGGCCTCCCAGGCCGCGCGCTGATCGGCCGGCTCGGCAGCGGCCAGGGCGCGGGCCACGCGGCGGCGCACATCGTCCGGCGTGGTCTCGTCGCCTTTGGCGTACTTCTCGGCCAGCACCTCGGCGCTGATGTCCTGGGGCGGCAGGGGGGCGCGTTGGGGCGGGGCCGGGCTGGCAGGGGCGGCCGCTGGCTCGCGCGGGCGAGTTGGCGTGGGGGGGGATGCGCTCATGGTGGAAGCCTTCGTTGGCAGGCCCGTGATGGTGACGACCCGGGCTTGGGCAGGGTTTAGATCGCCGCTTGGGCTGATCGTTTATACAGTAATCGAAACACCTGCCGTGTTGCAACCCGGGCTGCCAAGCGGCCGCCCAATGGGCCGGCCCGCAAGCTTGCGGTTGAAAGATCGCCGCCGCCGCTGTGCCACCATCCACCGATGCCTGCCCACCCAGCGAATCTTGACACCAACACCCCGGCAGACGAGCCGCACCGCATCCTGCTGGCCGTCACCGGCATGACCCCCCAGGTGGTGACCGAAACGCTGTATGCGCTGATGCAGCTAGGCCCGCAGGCACTGCCGCACGAGCTGCACTTGCTGACCACCGCCGTGGGGGCTGAGCGGGCCAGGCTGGCCTTGCTGTCCGAACAACTGGGGTGGTTTCAACGTTTTCTGGCGGACTACCGGCTGGCGCCCATCCGCTTTGGTGCCAGCCACATCCATGTTCTGCAAGACGCTGGCGGCCAGCCGATGGACGACATCCGCAGCGCCGCTGACAACGCGCTGGCCGCCGACCAGGTGGCCGACCTGGTGCGGCGCTTCACCGCCCAGCCGGGTGTGCAGTTGCACGTCAGCCTGGCCGGCGGGCGCAAGACGCTGGGCTACTTTGCCGGCTATGCGCTCAGCCTGTGGGGCCGTGACGGAGACCGCCTGTCGCATGTGCTGGTGTCCGACCCGTATGAGTCGAGCTGGGACTTTTTTTACCCCACGCCCTATGAGCGAATCATCAAGACGGCGCAAAACAGGCTGGTCGATTGCGCCCAGGCTGAAGTCACCCTGGCTGACATCCCGTTCGTGCGGCTGCGCCATGGTCTGCCCGAGGCTTTGCTGGACGGCAGGGCCGGGTTTGCGCAGGCGGTAGCCGCCG
>JAYUQJ010000363.1:0-3324 GCA_043756825.1 Betaproteobacteria bacterium
CGCGCGGCCGAATTCGAGCTGCGCCTGCAAGGCGCCAGCTACGAGCAGATCGCCCGCGCCGGCGGCGGCATCCGGTCGACCGTGGCCGCCACCCGGGCCGCCAGCGACGGTGCGTTGTGGCACGGCGCCGAGTTGCGCGCCCGCGCGCTGATGGCCGAGGGCGTGACCACGCTGGAGGTCAAGTCGGGTTATGGCTTGTCGGCCGAGCACGAGGCCCGCTGCCTGCGCATCGCCCGCCTGCTGGCCCACCAGCTGCCGCTGACGGTGCGCACCACCTGCCTGGCCGCGCATGCGCTGCCGCCTGAGTTCGACGGCCGGCCCGACGACTACATCAGCGCCGTCTGCGATTGGCTGCCCGCGCTGCAGGCCCAGGGCCTGGTGGACGCGGTGGATGCTTTCTGCGACCACATCGCCTTCACACCGGCGCAGACCCGCCGGGTGTTCGAGACCGCGCGCGCGCTGGGCCTGCCGGTCAAACTGCATGCCGAGCAGTTGAGCGACCAGGGCGGCGCCGCGCTGGCGGCCGAGTTCGGCGCCCTGTCTTGCGACCACCTCGAATGGCTCAGCGACGCCGGTATCGCTGCGATGGCGCGCGCCGGCACGGTGGCGGTGCTGCTGCCCGGGGCCTACTACTTTCTGCGCGAAACCCGGCTGCCGCCGATCGCCGCGCTGCGCGCTGCGGGTCTGCCCATCGCCATCGCCACCGACCACAATCCGGGCTCGTCGCCCACGCTGTCGCCCTTGCTGATGCTCAACATGGCCTGCACCCTGTTCCGCCTGACACCCGAAGAGGCACTGCGCGGCATGACGGTGCATGGCGCAGCGGCGCTCGGGCTGCACGACCGGGGCCGCCTGGTGGCCGGTCAGCGCGCCGATTTCGTGGCCTGGCCCCTGGACCATCCCGCCGAGCTGGCCTACTGGTTTGGCCACCATCCGCTAGCCCGCGTGGTCTGCGGCGGGCAGGAGCACGACCATGACTGATGCCCACCCCATCTACCACCTGCACCGCGGCCATACCCCGCTGTTGCTGAGCCTGCCGCATGTGGGCACGCGCATCCCGCCGGCATTGCAGGCCCGCTACACGGGGCGGGCGCAGGCGCTGGAGGACACCGACTGGCACCTCGAGGCGCTTTACGGCTTCGCCAAGGACCTGGGCGCCAGCATCCTGGTGCCCCAGCATTCGCGCTATGTGATCGACCTCAACCGCCCGCCCGAGAACGCGCCGATGTACCCGGGCGTCAACAACACCGAGCTCTGCCCGACCCGCTTCTTCACCGGTGAGCCGCTTTACCTGCCGGGCCAGGCACCGGCCGAGGCCGAGGTGCAACAGCGCCTGGCCACCTACTGGCGGCCCTACCACGAGGCCCTGGCCGCCGAGCTGGCCCGGCTCAAGGCCCAGCACGGCCAGGCCCTGCTGTGGGACGGCCACAGCATCCGCTCACAGCTGCCCTGGCTGTTCGACGGCCGCCTGCCCGACCTGAACATGGGCAGCGCCAACGCCAGCAGCTGCCATCCCGGCCTGCGTGCCGCACTGATGCAGGTGCTGGCCGGCCAGACGGCCTTCAGCCATGTCACCGACGGCCGCTTCAAGGGCGGCTACATCACCCGCCAGTACGGCCGGCCGGCCGACGGCGTGCAGGCGGTGCAGCTGGAGATGTGCTGGTCCACCTACATGGCCGAAGACCCGCCCTGGGGGTTGGCGCCAGATCGGGTGGCCCGGGTCAGGCCGGTGCTGCGGGCGCTGCTGCAGACGATGCTGGACTGGCACGCCGATGTCTGAGGCCGCCCTGCCCCACCTGCTGTGGGCGCCGCAGGCCTGGCTGCCGGGCGGCTGGCAGGCCCGGGTGCTGCTGCGCATCGGCCCCGACGGCCGCTGGGCCGAGGTGCAGCCCGGCGTGGCCAGCGCGCCGGCCGGCGCCCAGGTGCTCACCGGTCCCCTGCTGCCCGGCTTGGTCAATGCCCACAGCCATGCCTTCCAGCGCGCCTTTGCCGGTCTGGCCGAGCGGCGCGAGACCGAGGCCGACGACTTCTGGTCCTGGCGCGAGCGCATGTATGCGGTGGCGCTGCGCATCACGCCGGCGCAGCTGCAGGCGATCGCCGCCCAGCTCTACACCGAGCTGCTGCAGGGCGGCTACACCCAGGTCTGCGAATTCCACTACCTGCACCACCAGCCCGATGGCCAAGCCTATGCCGACCCCGACACCATGGCCTGGGCCCTGGCCGACGCGGCGGCCGAGGCAGGCATCGGCCTGACGCTGATGCCGGCGCTGTACCAGCGCGCAGGCTTCCAGCAGCCCGCCCTGCACGACAAGCAGCGCCGCTTTGCCGGCAGCGCGGCCAGCGTCTGGGCCTCGGCCGGCCGTATCGCCGAACGGGCCCGTACCGATCCCCGCGCAGCACCGCTCCAGGCAGGCCTGGTGATCCACTCGCTGCGCGCCGCCGCGCCCGCGTCGATCGACGCACTGCACAGCCTGGCCGAAGGCTTCGACGGCCCCGTCCATATCCACGTGGCCGAGCAGGCTGCCGAGGTGGACGACTGCCTGCAGGCCACCGGCGCCCGGCCGATCGAATGGCTGGCCGGTGCAGGTCTGCTGGATGCCCGCTGGCAACTGGTACATGCCACCCACAGCGTGCGTGCCGAGGTGGACGCAGTGGCCCGCAGCGGCGCCGGCGTGGTGATCTGCCCCAGCACCGAAGCCAACCTGGGCGACGGCCTCTGCGACCTGCGCGGCTGGCTGGGCGCCGGCGTGCCGCTGGCCATCGGCTCGGACAGCCACGTCACCCGCTGCTGGCGCGAAGAGCTGCGCTGGCTGGACTACGGCCAGCGCCTGCTGCTGCGCCAGCGCAATGTGGCGGCGGCGCCGCTGGCCGGCCTGGCATCCACGGCACAACGCCTGTTCGAGCGCGCGTTGGCCGGTGGCGCGGCGGCCGCCGGCCTGGGCGCCTGGGGTCTGCGTGTCGGCGCCCGGGCCGACGCCCTGGTGGCTGACACCGGTTGCAGCACGCTGCTGGGCATACCGGCCGCCCGCCAGTTGGACGCGATGGTGTTCAGCAGCCCGTCGCGGCCCTGGCAGCAGGTGATGGTGGCGGGTCGCTGGGCCTGGGGGCCGCAGCAGGCCGCATCGGCTGCGGCGGTCGCTGACCGCTACCGGCAGGCCATGGACGAACTCTGGGCCGACGCCGAACTCAAGGCGGCTTGACGATATCGCGGTGCATCGGTGCCAGCCGCGCGAGCATGCGGTTCTGCGCACCGAAAGCGATGCCCCGGGCCTCCATGCTCTGCTGCAGCACCTCCACCAGCGCATTGAAATCGCGCTTGCGGAT
>JAYUQJ010000364.1:0-3321 GCA_043756825.1 Betaproteobacteria bacterium
CGCTGGCGGTGCAGGTTGCACAGGCGGGCCCGCACCGCCACTGGCGACAGATCGGCGCTGTGCACGCCCAGCGCGCGCAGCGTATCAAGCATCTCGCGCCGGGCCTGGGTGCGCTGCCACTCACGCAGCAGGTCAGGGCCGGCCGGCAAGTCCAGCGATTCGCGCAGCAGGTTGGCCAGGGTGGTCTCGCGGCGGCGCGGGCCAAAACACCAGCCCACGGTCTGGCCGCTGGCATCGTGGAACACCACCGGCACGCCGGCGCGCAGGCAGGCCAGCAGTGCGGCGGTGGTCCAGCAGGCATGGCTGGGGCTGATCACCCGTGCCAGCCGTTGCAGCGGAAACAGGCAACGCGCCCGGCCGGGCGCGCTGACATGCAGCGCCGGCCCGTCGTCCAGGGCCACCTGCAAGTGCAGGCTGGCGTCCAGGTAGAGCGGCTTGATCATGGCTGGGCTCCGGCGTTTGGGGTGCAGCAAGGGTCTGGCTGGGTTGGGGCCAGGTCGGGCCCGGCGATCCATCCCGCGCCTTCGCCGGCACCGTTGCCGTCTGCACCGTCTGCGCCATCGGTGGACCAGTCTTCGTCGGCCGGCAGCGGGGCCGCGCCAGCCAGCGCGCGGGCCAGCAGCCGCGTGTGGCGGCGCAAGGCGGCGGCGCAGCGGCGCTGCAGCGGCACCACGGCCTGGTAGAAGTGGGCCCGGCCGGCTTTGCCCATCAGGCAGGCGCCAGCGCCGTCACTGCCAAAGTGCTCGGGCCGCAGGTCGCGGCTTCGAAACTGCTGCCAGACCCAGGCGTCGATGCGGGCACGCCAAGGCTCCACCAGGTCACAGTCCAGTGAGGCGCGGCCAAATGCCGGGTTGTGCAGGAAGCCCACCATCGGGTCGAGCCCAGCGGCCCAGCAGGCTTGCTCGGCCTGCGCCTGCAGCAGGGTGTAGCCGAGTGACAGGCAGGCGTTCACCGGGTCGGGCGGCGGCCGGCGGCGCCGGGCATTGAAGTGAAGCCCAGCGCTGGCGCAAACAGCTGCGTATAGCCCCGAAAGTAAGCGGCGGCGCCGGCGCCCTCCAGGCCGCGCAGGCTGGCCCGGTCAGCGGCCTGCGGCAGCCGGTCCAGGGTGCGCTGCAGGGTGGCCTGGGCGTCGGTCAGCGGTTTGCGCAGGTCTGGGCGTTCCAGCTCGGCCCGGTGCAGCAGGCGCTGCTGGGCCGCCAGCTTGGCGCGCACCAGGCTGCGGCACCAGGCGGTGGCCCAGGCCTCGTCGTTCATGCGTTGGCATTGGGCAATGCGGGCGCGCGCGTCGTTGGCCGGTTTGCCCAGCAGGTGGGCCACCCGCTGGCCACCGCGCCCGCCCAGCGCCAGCAGGCCGATGCCGGCGTCGGCCAGCGCGGCCAGGGTGGCGCTGCTGAGCTGGGTGTCAGCGCGCAGCACCACCCGGTCCAGCAGCGCGGCGGGCACGCTGCGCAGGCGCTCGCCATCGGCGCGCAGCTCGATCACGCTGTCTCGCATCGTCAGCGACAGGCCTTTTCGGTCGATGTAGAGGGTGCCCATGCGGTGCGTGCCGGCTTTCAGCCTTGGTAGAACAGTTCACCGTCGGTCGGCGCCACCGCCACGCCCAGGGTGTGGATGGCGGCGCGTGGGTCCAGCCGCACCAGCACCACCCGGTCGGTCGTGGGGTCGATCAGGCGGCGCAGTGTGGCCATGGCCTGCTGCAGTTCACCGGCCGTCAGCCAGCACTCATAAAGCGACTTCTGGCCACCGATGGCGTGACCCTTGACGGCTTTGAGTGCATGCCGGCGGCGCCGGTGGCTGCTGATGTCGTAGCCGATGATGAAGAGGTGGCGCAGCATGGCCGAGGTGCCTGGTCAGTGGGTAAGGGCCTTACTGTAGGCAGCGATGGGCGCAGGCGCAGGCAACGGCAAGCTTGCGGTGGTGCGCTGTGCTGGGCCGGATCAGGCCGACGCGGCCGCGGTGGCTTCAAGACGGTAGCGACCCAGCCCAAAGCTGGCGTTTTTGCCCACATGCAGCCACTGGCCCAGGTGCAGCAGCGGCCAGAACGGGGCCAGATCGCCGTGCAGCGTCCAGCGGCCCACGGCGCCGCCCAGCACCATGTGTTGTTGCTGGCGGCTGGAATGGCGGGCCCAGTCGCGCCAGACGAGTTGGTGCTTACCGGTGATGGTGGTCGCATGGGCGTGGAGGGCGGCAAAGTCAACGTCCAGCGTGCCGGCGAGTTGCAGTTCCACCAGATTGGCCACCCGGCGCAGCAGCGCCATCAACAGATCATGCGGGCTGAATTGGGCCAGGCCCAGCACTTGGCCACCGCGTTGCAAGCGCAGCGGGGTGTCGAAGACCAGCGTCACGCTGGCGGGTGCAGCCTCGGGCGCTGCCAACACCAGGGTTTGCGCATGCGGACGCGGGCTGCCGCCCGGGCCAGCCAGTATGGGCTCGTCGTTGCCTTCGGCCCAGACCCGGCACAGCCTGGCCGTGCCTTGCTGCGGGCCCAGGCCGCGCTGCAGGGCATGGCGCCAGGCCATCAGCACCAGCGGCAACTGCTGCAGCGCCGGCCCGATCAACACCGTGTGCAGCTGCAGCGCGCTGCCGCTGGCGTGCGCCCGCTGGCCCCAGGGCGGGGGTTCGACCACAAACGGGTGCGGCACCTGGCTGTAGATTCGGCGGCGGTAGTCGGGCGGCGGCGGGCTTTCGAAAATTGCCGGGTAAGGGCAGCTGCGCCACAGTGCGCAGGCCTTGCAGGTGGTTTGGCCCGTGACACAGGCGGCACGCCGCAGTGCATGGCCAAACGCGCCGCGCAGCGCCGATCCTGCGTATTCGGGCAGGTGGATGGGCTGCTCGGTGATGAACTCAAGCCGGTAGCGGGCGACCGGAAATTGGCTGGGCAAGGCCATGGCAGGCGGCGGCAGGGTCAGAGACTGTGATTTTTTCTGGCGTGCCCGAGCAACGCCCCAGAGGGCGTCCGATCTAGGCGCAAAGCGCAGCCATAGCCGGGGCTATGGCGAGCATTTGCAACGACGAGCGGGCGTCTTCTGGGGTGGTGAGCGGGCATGTCGGAAAGAATCACAGTCTCTTAGCGCAGCCGGGTCAGCAGGCCGAACTCGTGGCTTGCCGTGGCCAGGGCCGCGCCGTCCAGCAACGCGCCCTCGGGCAGGCGGCGCAGCAGCCGCAGCACCAGGGCCTGGTCACCCGGCTGCATGTGGATGGCCTCGCGTTGGCAGGGCACCGGCTGGCCCAGGCGTTGCGACAGGAACTGCGCGGTGGCGGCATGGCCGATAGCGCTTTGGGTGGGCTGCTCGACAAAGGCGCGCGCGGCGTGCAGCGGCA
>JAYUQJ010000365.1:0-3318 GCA_043756825.1 Betaproteobacteria bacterium
TCATCTCCTCCAGCGATGCATAGCTGGGGGTGGAGGTGCCCGGCGCCGGCAGGACGGCGCCGCTGACCGGATCGGTGACGGTGTTGGGATGCGCATAAACCATGTCGGGCCGGGCCCATGTCTGGTAGAGGTAGACCTGGGCATCGGGGTTCTCGTTGGCAGTGCCCTTGATCGTGCGGGCAGTGTTGCAGGAAGCCTGTGACAAGCCGCTGTTGGCCCGACACAGCGCCGAGCGCTCGGCATTGGTGACGCTGACCGGGGCGCCCCATAGCAGGCTTTCGGTGGTGCTCAGGCTGAACGCGGCACTGTCGGGCACGGCCTGGCCGCCGTTGTGCAGATAGTCCTGGATCTTGTTGGCGTAGAAGTTGAACAAGGCCCGGTTGGCATTGCCACTGCGGCCGGCCGACAGGGGCTCGTCGCTCAGGTCCTGCAGCACCACCTTGTCCCATTTCTGGAAGGCCAGGTTGCTCTGCAGATCCCAGGTGTTGCTGATGTTGAGGAAATGCCCGCGCAGCGACGCGGCGTTGCGGGTGGACGGCGAGATGGTGTAGTCGAGGTTCTTCTGCACCGTCATCTGCTTGACGATGCCGGGCACGCCGCCCCAGGGGTGGGGCTGGTAGGGGTTGGCATTGATCAGGATGTCGAAGCTGGGGCGCCCGGCCTGGCCCGGCCGGGTCAGGTCGGTGACATTGGCGGTGTTGTAGCCCATCACCGGGTCTACCCGGCCGAAGGTGAAGCTGTTGCCGACGAAGAACACATTCACCGGGTCGGCGGCCTGGGCCATTGGCAGGCCCAAGCTGGCAGCGGCCAGTGTGAGCAGGATGCGGACTGACGGACACTGGTTTGCCATGGCGGACCCTGACAGGTGTTGAACAAGGACGGCTGAACGCTACACCGCCCGACCCTCACAGCTGCGCCAGCGGCACGCGGAGAAAACCCCTGAATCGCACCCGCCCCCCGCGAACCGGAGGACCTGCCAGCGCATAAGCAGGAAAGCGCTGCAGGAACCGACCGATCGCCACCCGTCCCTCCAGCCGTGCCAGGCTCATGCCCACGCACTGGTGGGCGCCGAAACCAAAGGCCAGGTGACGGTTGGGGCTGCGGGTGATGTCCAGCCGATCGGGGTCGGTGTAGACCTCGGGGTCGCGGTTGGCCGCACCGATGCACAGCGTGATGCGGCTGCCCGCCGGCAAGGCAATGCCGTCCACCACGGCGTCGGTCACGCTCAGGCGGTTACCCAGCTGATTGCTGCTTTCGAAGCGCAACAACTCTTCGACCGCCCCGTGGATCAGGCCGGCCTGCTCGATCAGCAGGCGTTTCTGGTCGGGCCATTTCAGCAGCGCCACCAGGCCGTTACCGATCAGGTTGGTGGTGGTCTCATGGCCGGCATTGAGAATGAAGATGCAGTTCTGCACCAGCTCGGCTTCGCTCAGCTGTTCAGCGTCTGCCTCGCCCTGGATCAAGCGGGTCAGCACATCGATGGCCGGGTCGCCAGGGCGAGCGCGGCGGTCGGCCACCAGGCCCCGCAGGTAGGCCGCGAAGTCGCTTACCGCGCGCTGGCCGCGGGCCAGTTGTTCGGGCGACAGGCTGGGCTCCAGCGCGCCCAGGATGGCCAGTGACCAGTCGCGCAGCGGCGCGCGTTCGCCCGCCGGCACGCCCAGCAGGTTGCCGATCACCTCGATCGGAATAGCCGAAGCAAAATCCTCGATCAGGTCCACCGGCTCGCCGGCGGCGGCCCTGGCCGCCATGCGGTCGAGCAGGTGGTCGACCCGGGCGCTCAGGCTGGCTTGCATCGCATCAGTGGCCCGCAGCGTCAGCGCGCCGGCGATCAGGCGCCGCACCCGCGTGTGCAGGGGCGGGTCGTTGAACACCAGGCTGCTGGTGTGGTGCTCGTACAGCGGGCTGCCGACGCCGTACTTGGGGCCGAACTCGCTGCGCTTGTCCGACCTGAACACCCGCGCATCGCGGTACACCGCCTCGCAGGCCCGGTAGCCGGTGAGCAGCAGGCTGCCGTCGGGCATCGCCCTCACCGGCCCCTGGGCACGCAGCACGGCAAACCAGGGGTAGGGATCGTCATGAAAGCCCTCGGGCAAGGCGCGCAGGTCGAAGCCCGTCACATCGAGCGCGGGCCGGGCGCTCATCTCAAGGCCTAGGTGCGCTTGGCCACCAGGGTCAGGATGTCGTAGCTGGCCACCAGCTCGCCGCGCTGGTTGCTGACTTCCACATCCCAGGCCACCACGCCCTGGCCCTTGCCGCGGGTGTCGAACTTGCGGCGGTCGGTCTTGCGCTTGCAGGTCAGGCGGGCCTGGAGGGTGTCGCCGATGCCCACCGGCTTGACGAAGCGCAGCGTGTCCAGCCCGTAGTTGGCCAGCACCGGCCCGGGCGCCGGCGAGACGAACAACCCGGCCGCCGCCGACAGCACGAAGTAGCCATGGGCGATACGCTGGCCGAAGGGGCTGGCCTTGGCCGCTTCCTCGTCGAAATGCATGTAGAAGTAGTCGCCCGAGATGCCGCCGAAGTTGATCAGGTCGGCCTCGCCGACCGTGCGGCGGTGGGTCAGCAGCGATTCGCCGATCTGCAGGTCCTCGAAATGGCGGCGGAAGGGGTGGACGCCGGTCTCGATCACCGGTGCGCCACGCACGAACTCGCCGGTCACCGCCGACAGCATCGCCGGCGAGCCCTGCACCGCTGCGCACTGCAGGTAATGCTTGACGGCGCGCAGGCCGCCCAGTTCTTCGCCGCCCCCGGCCCGGCCCGGGCCGCCATGCTTGAGCTGGGGCAGCGGCGAGCCATGGCCGGTGGATTCGGTGGCCGAGACCGCATCCAGGATGTGCAGCCGCCCGTGCCAGGCCGCCATCGCCGGGATCACCCGCGCCGCCAGCTGGGGGCTGCGCGTGACCAGCGTGGCCACCAGGCTGCCCTGGCCGCGTCTGGCCAAGGCCAGTGCCTCGTCGATGCCCTCGTAAGGCATCAGCGTGCTCACCGGGCCGAAAGCCTCGATGTCGTGCACCGCGTCGGTGGTCATCGGCCGGTGGCAGGCCAGCAGCATCGGCGCATAGAAGGCGCCGGCAGCGGCGCCCTCGCCCACCGGCACAAAGCCGGCACTGCCGTCGAACACCAGCTCGGCGCCCTGGCGCAACAGCGCCACCCGCTCGGCCACGTCGGCCTGCTGGGCATGCGAGGCCAGCGGGCCCATGCGCACCCCGTCCACGGCCGGGTCACCCACTTTCACCTGGGCCAGCCGGGCGCGCAGCTTGTCCGCCACCGCATCCAGATGGCGACGCGGCACGATGGCGCGGCGGATGGCGGTGCACTTCT
>JAYUQJ010000366.1:0-3313 GCA_043756825.1 Betaproteobacteria bacterium
ACGATGCGGTGGCGGTTCTTCAGCCAGCGGATATCGATCACCGCGGCCAGCATCAGGATGCTGGCCAGCACCATCCGGTTATAGCCACCGTGCAGCGACAGCGTGGTCATGCCGTTGATGATCAGCAGCACGATCAGCGTGCCCACCAGCGCCTTCATCACCGATCCCTTGCCGCCGCCCAGGCTGATGCCGCCCAGCACGGCGGCGGTGAGCACCGTCACCTCCAGGCCGACGCCGATGTCGCCACCTGCGGTGGCCAGCCGCGACGCAAAGAACAGCCCCCCCACCGCCGTGAGCACACCGCAGGCCACGTAGGTGAGCGCCACAGTGCGGCGCACCGCGATGCCGGTGTTGTAGGCCGACCGGCGCGAGCCGCCGATGGCCGTGATGTGCCAGCCGGGCCGCAGCCGGGTCAGGAAGATGTGGCCGAACACCGCCACCAGCGCGTAGCAGAAGACCACCGTGGGTACGCCCAGCCATTCGCCGCTGCCTATCGCCTCCCAGGCCACCGAGTCGGGCAGGCCACCGGCGATGGCGGTCGCATAGTCGGCGATCAACAGGTCGTACATCGCCCGGTAGATGATCAGCGTGATCAGCGTGGTGAGGAACGCACGCAGGCGGAAGTAGCCGATCAGCACGCCGTTGACCGCACCGAGCAAGGCGCCGAACAGCAGCGTCACCACCACCGCGCTGGCCACCTGCCACTTCAGCACATGCATCAGGAACAGCGCGCACAAGTTGGTCAACGCGAACATCGAGCCCACCGACAGGTCGATGCCGCCAACGATCATCACCAGCGCCATGCCGAAGACGATGAAGCCGATCTCGCCGGCCTGCCGTCCGGTGTCGGCCAGGCTGCCGGGCGACAGGAAGTTGGGCAGCAACTGCGCCAGCCCGAACGCCACCAGCAGCAGCACCGCCACCGGTATGGCCGTCTCCATCCAGCGCTTGGCCAGCAACTCGCCCAGCAGGTGGTCGGGCCAGAAGCGGTAGCGCCAGCGCGTCAGCCGCTCGGACAGGGCCTCGACGGGGGCATGCAGGCCAGCGCGGTCGACGCGGGCGGGCCGCGCCAGCGGCGGTAGCGGTCGGTTCAGGGAGTCGGCCATGGTAATTCCGGTGCACTGTCAGCCAGGGCCCGCCGCCACACCGGTGGGTGCGGGCGGCAGGGTCCGTGTAGGGCCGTCCGGGCCGGCTTCAGGTCTTGGCCAGCTTCCAGCAGGTGCCCGCCAAGGCCGCGTTGGCCTTGGTGATGGGGATCAGCGTGGTGTAGATCGAGCCCTTGGCTTCCTTGGTCTTGCCGGGGTTCTGCAGCAACCACTTGATCGACGCCGCCATGTTGCTGGCCTGGGTCGGCACGTCGTAGCTCAGGTTCAGGTCGAAGGCACCACTGCTGACCTGGTCGCAGGCGCCCTTCTGCTCGCCGCCGCCCGAGGTGGCGAGGAACACCTTGCCCGTCAAGCCAGCTTCCTTGATGGCGGCGGCCGTGCCGGAATCCATACCGTCCCAGAAGCCGACGATGCCGCACAGGTCGGGGTTCTGCTTGAGCACCGTCTGGGTGATGCCCTTGGCCTTGGCGGCATCCCAATCGGCGGCCTGGCTGGATACCACCTTGATCTGGGGGTTCTTGGCCAGCACGTTCTCCACCCCCTTGAGCGTGTAGGCACTGGCGGCCGCCGACAGCGCACCCTGCACGATGGCGATCTTGTTGGACTTGCCCTTGCAGGCGTCGACCACGGCGTTGGCCGCCTTCTCGCCCACTTCAACCCAGTCGGCGCCCACGTACACCACCGACGAGTACGACGACCGCATGTTGATCTGCACCACCTGGATGCCCTGTGACTCGGCCTTCTGCAGCAGCTTGGCGTAGGTCTGTACATCGGGGTTGTGCACCACCATCACGTCGGGCTTCTCGCCGATCAGCGTGGTCACGGCCTGCGCGCCGGCATTGGTGTTCCAGTTCGGATCGCGCACCACCACCTTGACACCCAGCGGCTCGAGTTCCTTCTTCAGCCCTTCCAGCCAGCCCTGGGCCAGGTCGAAGCCGAGGGCCACCGGCACATAGGCCACGGTCTTGCCGGCCAAGGTCTTGCGGTAGCCGTCGCGGAACGGCTCGTCGATGCCCTTGCCTTGCGCCCAGGCGCCTGCGCCGGTCAGCAGCGCGGCGCTGAATGCGGCGCCGGCCAGGGTGGTCCTGAGCAGCGTGTGGATGGTCGTCATGCAAGTCTCCTTGGGGTTAGGACAGGTAGCCGGATGGGCGCTGCAGCGGCGGCGCCTCTAGCGGCGCTCGCTTGGCGAGGCTGCGCTCAGATGTCGCCTTGTTGCGCGGTTTCTTCGTTGCGCGGGTTGACGAAGGAATCGATCAGGATGGCCGCCAGCAACACCACCCCCTTGACCAGGTTCTGCGCCGAGTAGGACACGTCCAGGATCGTCATGCCGTTGAGCAAGGTGCCGATCAACAAGGTGCCGATCACCACATTGAGCACGCCACCGCGCCCACCCGACAGGCCGATGCCGCCCAGCACCACCACCAGGATCACGTCGTAGATCAGCGTGGAGTTGTAGATCCGCGTCGGCATGCTGTTGACCGAAGCGGCCATCACCAGCCCGGCAAATGCACCGATCAGCGCTGCCAGCACATACTGAAGCACGATCACCGGCCGGGTCGGGATGCCGGTGGTGCGTGCGCCGAAGGGGTTGTCGCCGACCGCATAGATGTAGGTGCCCAGCCGGGTCTTGCGCAGGAAGAAAGCCACCAGCGCGGCCGTGATGCCAAACATGACCACCGGCATCGGCACACCGCCCAGTGTGCCGCGGCCGACCCAGGCCAGGCCGTCGAGCGGCGCGCTCCACTGCACCACGTCGAGGCGGAAAAATCCCACCTGCCCGAGCCCGGCCAGGAACAGGCCCGAAGCCAGGGTGGTGAACAGCGAGGGCACCTCGGCATAAGCCGTGAGCCAGCCGTTGACCAGGCCGAAACACAAGGCCAGCAGCACCGCAGCGCCGAAGGCGACTGTCACCGAATGACCATCCTGCACCATCTGCAGGATCAGGCCGGCGGGTACCGCCAGTGCCGCCACCATCGAGATGTCGATGCCGCGGCCGATCACGATGATCGCCATGCCCAGGCCCAGGATGCCCAGGATGGCCACGTTCTGCAGCAGGCCCAGCATGTTGCCGGCGTTGAGAAAGCCCGGCAGCAGGGCCGAAAAGCCAGCGAACATGAGCGCGAAGATCACGAACACGATGGTCTGCTGGGACAGGCGGGGCAGGGTCAAGCGGGGCTCCAGGGGCGGGGCGGCATTGCGGATGGTCG
>JAYUQJ010000367.1:0-3310 GCA_043756825.1 Betaproteobacteria bacterium
GGTGCGCAGGCCGGTGCTGAGGAAGAACACCGGCATCAGCACCAGCAACACCTGGCTGCGCAGGCTGTCCAGCCTGGCCTGGTCAAACCACTGCGCGTCGATCACCGCACCGGCCAGGAAGGCGCCCACCATGAAGTGCAGGCCGCACCAGTCGGCACCCAGCGCACAGGCCAGCAGCCAGACCAGGGCGCCGGCCCAGCGGTCAGCCTCGCGCAGCCGCGGCATCAGCTTGCGCAGCAGCAGCGCCAGCACAAAGAACGCCGCCAGAAAGGCGAACTGCCGGCCTACCCGCAGCCAGTCGGTGAGGATCAGCGCCAGCACGCCCCAGATGGCGATGTCGTCCAGGCTGGCGTAGCGCAGGATGCGCTGGCCCAGCGGCTGGCGCAGGATCTCCAGCTTCTCCATCAGCAGGATCAGGATGGGCAGCGCGGTGACGGCGCAGGACATGCCCACGGCCGCGACAAACTGCCAGGTGGCGGCCTGCGGCCCGATCCAGCCCGACGAGGTGCCCAGCATCACCCCGGCCGCCCCGCAGCCGGCCAGCAGCGGCACCGCCAGGGCCAGCCCGGCCGTCACGCTGCTCTCGCGGCGGTGGCGCCCCGCCTGCTTCAGGTCCAGCTCGATGCCGGCGAGGAAGACAAACAGCATCACCGCCCACCAGGCCAGGCCGTTGAGCGCCAGCATCACCTCCGGGGTGAAGATGAAGTGGTAGGCCGCCGGGGCCGCCGCCCCCAGCACCCCCGGCCCGAGCAGGATGCCGCAGACGATCTGCACCACCACCAGCGGGGCCCAGTGATCGGTGCGGCCCAGCCGCCACACCAGGTAGGGCAGCAGGAAGACGATCAACATCGCGATCAGGAAGCGTTCTGCGGTGCTCATGCTGCTTGCCCTTTCAGGTGCAGACGCTCAGGCCATGGCGCAAGGTTCGGGTGATTCGGCTGATTCGGCCGGGCTGGCCAGTTCGGCCAGGCGGCGCTCAAAGAACGCCCGCAGCGGCTGTACATGGTAAGGCTGGGTCCAGTCGACGCGATCATCGCGACCCCCGGGCCTACTGGCCCCCGGCGCCGCCGGCTGGGCTGGGGGACCTCAGGGCAAAACGAAAGCCCAGGCCGTGCCAGAAGTCGCCACGGGGGTAGGCGCTGCGGCAGGCCGAGCGGGCAAGGCCCGCCGGGAAGGCCCACGAGCCGCCGCGCAGGACGCGGGCGTCACCTTCGGTGCCCCCCGGCAGGGTCGGCCTCGGGCCGATCCGCAAACCCGCGCCGACCATCAGCACACCATTCGCACACATTGCCGCGCATGTCGTGCAGGCCCCAGGCATTGGGCGGGTAGCGCTTGACCGGCGACGTCTGCCCCACGCTGCCTGCAATGTTGGCCAAGCCGGCGTCGGCGGTGTCGCCCCAGGCATAGGCCGTGAGGGTGCCCGCCCGGCAGGCGTATTCCCGCTGCGCGTCGGTGGGCAGCAGCGGGTCGGCCTCGGGCAGATGCGCGCGCAACGCCGCCAGAAACCCGACCGCAACGTGCCAGTCGACCCGCTCCACCTGCCGCTGCGCGGCGTCGTCCCCGGCCTGAAAATGGCTCGGGTTCTTGCCGCGAAAGCACTTGCCTGGCGATCGGCTGCGGGACCCGCCCCAGCAGTGGCAGCAACATTTGGGCTGACACGTTCTTGACGCCGTCGAGCATGTTCAACGCCGTTGCCACCGCCGATCCACGGTGCGGCGTACCCAGGAACATCACCGACGCAACGTTGGCGTGGCGAAAGGCATCGATGTCTGCGCCAGCTTGAACGCGCGCCTCCACCAACATGCGCTTGATGAGCAAGCCGCCCGAGCTATGGCAGACAAAGACGCATGGGCGTGTACCGACACTGGGTGTGGCATTGCGCAACCGGTCTGCAATTGCAATGGCGAGTTGCCGGGTGCCAAGCTGGGTGGACTCGCCGACTTGAAGCAAGTGCCCGATGGCGGCTGGATAGCCCAGTGACCAGACCTGCACAGATGGGTGATCGTCGGCTACCCACTGCGGCCATGAATGTTGAGGCCCGTGCTGCCAGGTCTTGATCAAGTCGCCGCCCAAGCCATGAACGAACACGACATCCATGGATGTCGTGCGTCGCTGCGCTTGATGTTGAGGCTGGAACTTCAAGAGTTCAATCTCGGTGGACATGACTTCCCCCTGTGCATCGGGCTGTGATCGCCCAGTTTTCATTGCAGACGAATCAACGCACCGACCTGCTCAATTCTGCACATCGGCTCCATGCCAATTGATCGTCGTCAGGCCGGTAAATGCCTCGAAATCGCGCTGATCGCGCGTCACCAGTGCCAAGCCCAGGCTCACTGCCACCGCCGCAATTTCCCCATCGCTGCGCGGCAACGGGCGCCCCAGCGCGGCCAGGCGCGCCCGCTCGGCGCCCAGCCATGTGGCAGCAGGTTCGTCAAATGGCAGCACCGGCAGCCGCGCCGGCAGGCCCTGCACCCAGCGCAGCAGCCACTCACGCCGCGCACTGGGCGGCAGGCGGTGGCAGCCAAACACCAGTTCTTCCAGCGTTGGCGCGCTGATCGCGCAGTCGGCCTCGTGTTGCGCCAAGGCCTGCAGCACACCCGGGTCGGGCCGGGGCTTGGTCAGTTCTGACACCACGTTGGTGTCGAGCAAGAAGCGCAGGGCCATGGCCGGCTGTCAGGCCAGATCCGACACCGGCCGCTCGCTCTGGTCCCGCAGGCCGGCCCAGTCTTCATCGCCGAACAGCGCCAGGCCCGCTTGGTGCGCCTCGTCACGCAGGCCCTGGGTGTAGGCCAGCAGGCCCTGGCGCGGTGCGCTGAGGCGGGCAAAGTCGGCTTCTGACATCAGCACCGCCACCGCATGGCCGCGCCGGGTGATGCGCACCGGCTGGCCGCCTTCGGCCTGGTGCACCAGCTGGGCAAACCGGGCCTTGGCCTCGGCAATCGAAAAATCCGCCACCTGAACCCCTAATGACCATTCAGATGGTCATCTTAGGGCGGGCCGACCGCCAGTGTCAACACGCCAGCGGTGTGTGGCCCGGTCTACTCCGCCGTGGCCGTATCCCCATCCCCACCTCCATCCGCCAGCGCCTGGCGCGCCAGCTCCTCGTCGCTCAGGGCCGGCGCCGCCTCCAGCGCGGCCAGCTCTTCCAGCATCTCGGGCGACGGCCGGGCATTGCCCAGCAGCAGGTCCTCGAAGTCGGGATGCGCGGCCTTGACCTCCTCGTGGTCGATCGGGGACGGGTGCACCGCCTCGGGCGCCAGCGCGGGCAGGCGCGAGGCGGCCAGCTCCAGTTGCTCGTCGATCAGCTTGG
>JAYUQJ010000368.1:0-9130 GCA_043756825.1 Betaproteobacteria bacterium
CCGGGCGCAGCGGTGCTCGCCCAAAGCGCGGTCTTTGTGGAGAACATCGACAGCCTCGCCGAATCCGAATGGCACCGGTTGCCAGCCCCGGGGTCCATCCTGGGCTGTAATGTCGCCGGCGATGCTGTGCGACGCCGGGTCGAAGAGCAACTGGAGCTGTGGGACATCGCACCGCGATGGGTCGTCAGCACGGCTCACGCTGCTGGCGTCAGCAATGGCTACGACCACCCCGGCCGATTGGGTGCCGACCGGTTTGTGGCACAGGTCGGTGCACGCCACCATGTATTGGCAAGGGGCCCTTCACGCCCGGTGCTGGTGGTAATGGTGGGTACGGCGGTCACGGTGGACGCGCTGGACAGCAGTGGTTTGTTCCTGGGTGGACTGATTCTCCCCGGGCACGGCATCATGCTGCGGGCCCTGGAAGGCGGGACCGCCGGCTTGCGAGTACCCACTGGAGAGGTACGCGACTTTCCGACCAACACCAGCGACTGTCTGACCAGTGGCGGCACCTACGCCATCACGGGGGCAATGGAGCGCATGCACAGGCACTTGTCGCAACGCACCGGCGCGGTGCCACTGACCCTGATGACAGGTGGTGCAGGCTGGAAAGTCGCACCCTGGCTTTCGATTGAACACGAACTGGTGGATTCACTGATCTTCGACGGCCTGCTTGCGATGCAAGCAAACCGTCTCGCCCTTTGACAGCGCACTGTTGCAGACCGGCGCGCGTCAAGGGGGTTGTCGCCTTTCTCATGCAGCCAACGGCTGCCTATCTTCGTTCTTTAGATGCTCGGCGACGACCGCGTCGCGCTCCGGGTTGAGGGTGACGGGGCCGACTGGTGACCAGTCGCGTGTGCTGCCTGACCAGCGTGCTGGATTGCGCCCGCGCGCCTGCGTGGCCTGGCGGCGACAATTGGCCATGACCGCTCCTACCCTCATCGTTACCCAGTCGTTCACCGATGCCGACGCGGCGCTGGCCCATGCCAACACGATCTACGACAGCGGCATCCACCATTTGCGCCAGAGCCTGCATGGTTTTGTCGCGGGCAAGGACACCCCCGGCCGCATACGTGCCTGCTACCCCTTCGTGCGGGTGCGCACCGACACGGTGGCCCGGGCCGATTCACGCCTGAGCTACGGATTCGTCGCCGGCCCAGGTACCTACGAGACCACGCTGACCCGTACTGACCTGTTTGCCAACTACTACCGCGAGCAGTTCACCCTGTTATTGCGCAATCACGGTGGTCCGCTGGAAGTGGGCATGAGCAAGCAGCCGATCCCGATTCATTTTTCGTTTGCCCAGCACGACCATGTCGAAGGCACGATGAGCGCCGGGCGGCGCCAGCTGATGCGCGACGTGTTCGATCTGCCCGATCTGGCAGCGATGGATGATGGCATCGCCAATGGCACCTACGAGCCCGGCCCGCGCGACCCCCAACCCCTGGCGCTGTTCACCGCACCGCGGGTGGACTATTCCTTGCAGCGCATGCGCCACTACACCGGCACTTCGCCCGAGCACTTCCAGAACTTTGTGCTTTTCACCAACTACCAGTTCTATATCGATGAGTTCGTGCGCCTGGGTCACGAGATGATGGCCAAGCCGCTGGGCCAGGGCGGCCTGCTGGGCAACTGGCCCAAGCATGCGGCGGAAAGCGACGACTACATCGCCTTCGTCGAGCCGGGCAATGTGGTGACCCGTCGGGCCGGCACTGCAGCCGACCCCGCAGATGCCTATGGTGCGCCGCCCCCGCGCCTGCCGCAGATGCCGGGCTACCACCTGGTGCGGGCTGACGGCAGCGGCATCACGATGGTCAACATCGGCGTGGGCCCGTCCAATGCCAAGAACATCAGTGATCACATCGCCGTGCTGCGGCCGCATGCCTGGCTGATGCTGGGCCATTGCGCGGGCCTGCGCAACACCCAGAACCTGGGCGACTATGTGTTGGCCCACGGCTATGTGCGCGAGGACCATGTGCTGGATGAGGAACTGCCGCTGTGGGTGCCGATTCCGCCCCTGGCCGAGGTGCAACTGGCACTGGAGCAGGCGGTGGCGGATGTAACCCAGCTCAGCGGCTTCGAGCTGAAGAAGATCCTGCGCACCGGCACGGTGGCGTCCACCGACAACCGCAACTGGGAACTGCTGCCGCAGCGCGGCCCCGAGCGCCGCTTCAGCCAGAGCCGGGCGGTGGCGCTGGATATGGAAAGCGCCACCATCGCGGCCAATGGCTTCCGGTTTCGGGTGCCTTATGGCACGCTGCTGTGCGTGTCCGACAAGCCGCTGCACGGTGAAATCAAGCTGCCGGGCATGGCCAATGCGTTCTACCGCGAGCGTGTGGACCAGCACCTGCGCATCGGCATGCGCGCGATCGAGCTGTTGCGCCGCCAGCGCCTGGACCAGCTGCACAGCCGCAAGCTGCGCAGCTTTGCCGAGGTGGCGTTCCAGTAGGCGCCAGCCAGCGCGGCGGGCCCGCGCTCAGGCCAGCATCGTCAGCGCCTGGGCGCGCTCAGCGGCGAAGCGCTGGGCCACCGCCGCCCGCACTTGTGCGGTAGAGCCGGCAAAGTAGATATCGACCTTGCTGCGTTCGGCATAGATCGCCTGGATCAGGGCCTGGTCGTCCAGGCTGCTGGCGGCACGGCCGGCCAGCGCCGTCTGCACGATGCGGTTGGCCGCACCATGCTGCACCGCCACCGACCACAGCACATCGCGCAGCGCGGCACTGCGGCCCTCGGCGTCCAGCCCCAGGTCGTCCTTGAGTTTGCGCACGAAGGGTTGGTAGTGCGTGTCGCGGATGAAATCGTGCTGGGCCTGGCCAAAGCTGGCGTCACGCGCCAGCTTGACCCAGGCCAGCTTGAACGCATCCTTGCCGTCCTTGGCCGCCGCGTCGCCACCGGCGGCCAGCAAGGCGGCATGCAGGGTGGGGAAATCGGTCGCCAGGTGTGCCAGGAAGGCGGCCATGGTGCCCGTGCGGGTGGCGATCTGGTAGGCGCCGAAGGAAAAGCCACCCTTGCTGTCGAAGCCGATCGCGTCGGGGCGGCCGTTGCTCTCGAAGCGGGCCGACAGTTGGCCCAAGGCGTCGCTCGCCATTGCGCCGGCGGCGACCGTGCCGGCGCCGGCCGGGTCCAGGCCCAGGGCCGATACGGTGTCCGCCAGGGCGTCGCCGGGGTCGGCCGTGATCCAGGCCACGGTCCAAAAGCCGTCTGATTGTTCAAACATCCAGGCCTTGGTGCCGGGTTTTTCCATCAGGAAATCAAAGCGCTTCTGGGCCATTTCACGGGTCAGGTCGGTGCGGGCTTCCTTCTTCATGAGCTACTCCTTCAGTTCGGGGCCGTCGTGCAGCCCTTGAGCTTTGCGACCAGTGCGTTGTCCGCCGAGGCGGCCAGGCGTTTGTCGGCCCACTCGGGGGCGTCGAAAAAGTCGAACTCGTCGTCGGCGTCGATGGTCACGCCAGCGCCCGTCCACCAGGCCCGGATGGCGGCGCGGTTGGCTGCTTGGACCTTCAAGTTCTTGGCCATCCAGCAATCCGACAACTGGCGCCCCGGCTCGTCGTTCACCGCAAGCTTTACGTCAAACTCCAGTTTGTCGAGTTTGCTGACGATCTCATCCTTGCTGGGCAGACGGCGCAATAGTTCGTCGGTCTGGCCCTTCTGCTCGATCATCGCCTGAGTGGTGATGCTGCCGATCGCCCCCACCATCGTGCCGGCTATGTAGTAGTCCTCCAGGTCCGCACGGGCCTGCATCAGGGGATAGCGTTCAGGCGCCACCATCATGCCGCCGAGCAGGCGCAGCCGCACTGCGCTGCGCTGGGCCTCCATCTGCGCCAACAGTGCCGGCATCGTGCGGTCGAAGAACACGTTCTTGTCGACCGAGGCCTTGCTGCCGATCAGCCCGCCCGACAGCGCATGCAGGCCGGTCTTGGCCGGCAGGCTGCCAGTGACCGCGCCTATGGCATTCAAACCCAGCGTGGCCAGATCGACGCCCACATTCATGCCCACCCGTTGGGTGTACAGAGTCTGGCGGAAGCCGGCGTAGTCCTGGTCGATCAAGGCGGTGCGGGTTTCTATGAAACCGTTGCGGATTTCCTTCTGCTTCAGCGGCTGGGCCACGAGGTAGCGGCGCAGCACACCGTCAAAGTAGGCGTCGGCCTGCTTCAGGGCATTCACTTCGGTGCCAAAGCGCGGGGGCGCACTGGCCACCCCGGCGCAGCCGGCAAGGCTGGCCAGCAGGGCCGCACAAGTCAGGCGATGGCACAGGCGTGCGGCGTTGCACAAGGATGCAAACATGGCGTGGCTCCCGGGGCGAGGCGCAGCGACCGATGCTGCGCTTTCAGCTTAGCGCAGTTGGCCGAACGTGCGTCATTGGGTGTTAGGGGGCGCAGCCAGGGCGGTGTTGCGATGCGCACAAGTCGCTCAGGTGCCGAGGGCATTGAACAACAGCGCCCGCTGGTTCAGCTGCCCCCGCCAAACCTGCACCACCGCCTGTTCGGCCGCCTGTTCGGCCGGCAGCATGGCGCGTTGGGCGCCTAGGCGCTTTCCGCGCGCTGGCGGCGCCTGGGCCGGCTTGCCGGGGTCGCGCCACTGTGCTGGCCCAAACCCCTTGCCAGCCGCCGCCAACCGGCATAGGCTGGCCCCAGCAACCCTGCGCCTCCCGCCGCAATGGTGCGGCCCAGGTGCAGCGGTTCGGATGAGGAGAAGCGCCCATGCCAAGCCCACAGCCGGCCGGCACCGTCACGGTGGCCGACATTCGCACACTTGCGTTCGTCGGCCCGGCGGCTGCCGGCAAGACCTGTCTTTGCGAGGCGCTGCTGCTGGCGTCGGGCGCCATCACCAGCGCCGGCAGCCTGGAGCGCGGCAGCACGGTGAGCGATTTCGACCCGCTCGAACGCAAGCTGCAGCACTCGCTCAATTCGGCGGTGATGCACACCCACTGGCAGGGCAGTCGCATCCACCTTATCGACACCCCCGGCGCGGCAGACTTCATCGGCCAGAGCCTGCCTGCGCTGGAGGCGGTGGAGACGGCTGCGGTGGTGATCAGCGCCGTCACCGGCATCGAGCCGATGGCCGTGCGCCTGATGCAGCAGGCCGCCGAGCGCGGCCTGGACCGCCTGCTGATCGTCAACAAGATCGACGCACCCGGCGTCAACCTGCCCGCGCTGCTGGCGCAGATCCAGGCCACCTTCGGCAAAGAGTGCCTGCCGCTCAACCTGCCCGACGCCAACGGCACGCAGGTGGTGGACTGCTTCTACAACCGCGCTGGCCACAGTGATTTCGGCGCGGTGGACGCCGCCCACCGCGCGCTGGTGGAGCAGGTGGTGGAGGTAGACGCGGCCTTCGTCGACCGTTATCTCGAGGACGGCGACATCGACCCCGCCGAGCTGCATGCCCCGCTTGAGCAGGCGCTGCGCGAGGGCCACCTGATTCCGGTGTGCTTTGTCTCGGCCCGCTCAGGCGCCGGGGTGCGTGAGCTGCTGGACGTGATCCACCGCCTGCTGCCGCATCCAGGCGAGGGCAACCCGCCCGATTTCCTGCGGGGCGAGGGCGATGGCGCGGCGTTGATGCATGCCCGGCCCGACCCCGCCGCCCATGTGCTGGCGCATGTTTTCAAGGTGACGGTGGACCCGTATGTGGGCAAGCTGGGCGTGCTGCGGGTGCACCAGGGCACGCTCACCACCGGCATGCAGCTCTTCGTGGGCGATGGCCGCAAGCCCTTCAAGGTGGCCCACCTCTACCTGCTGCAGGGCAAATCGCATGTCGAGGTGTCGCGCGCGCTGCCGGGCGACATCTGTGCCATCGCCAAGGTCGACGAGCTGCATTTCGACGCGGTGCTGCACGACGCCGCCGAGGACGACACCATCCACCTCAAGCCGCTGCCCTTCCCGGTGCCTGTGCATGGCCTGGCCATCAGCCCCCGGCGGCGCGGCGACGAGCAGCGCCTTTGGGAGAACCTGGCCAAGCTGGTGGCCGAGGACGTGTGCCTGAAGGTCGAGCATGTGGCCGCCACCAACCAGACCGTGGTCTACGGCCTGGGCGAACTGCACCTGCGCACCCTGCTCGACCGGCTGCGCGAGGTGCACCGCTTCGAGGTCGACACCCAGCCGCCGCGCATCGCCTACCGCGAGACGGCCACCAGCCCGGCCGAGGGCCACCACCGCCACAAGAAGCAGAGCGGCGGTGCCGGCCAGTTCGGCGAGGTCTTGCTGCGGGTGGAGCCGCTGCCGCGCGGCGGCGGCTTCGAGTTCGTCGACGCGGTCAAGGGCGGCACCATCCCGGGCGTCTACATCCCGGCGGTGGAAAAGGGCGTGCGCGAGGTGTTGGCCAGCGGCGCGATCTCGGGCCATCCGGTGGTGGACGTGCGGGTGACCGTGCTGGACGGCAAGCACCACAGCGTGGACAGCAAGGAGATCGCCTTCGTCACCGCCGGCCGCAAGGCCTTTCTGGCGGCGATGCGCGAGGCCCGCCCCATCGTGCTCGAGCCCATCGTGCAGGTGGAGATCAGCGCACCCGAGGCGGCCATGGGCGACATCACCGGCGATCTGGCCGCCCGCCGGGGCCAGGTGCTGGGCACCGATAACGGGCTGGCCGGCCAGCGCCTGATCTGCGGGCTGGCGCCGCTGTCCGAACTGTCGAGCTACCAGACCCGGCTGAACGCGATGACCAGCGGCGAGGGCCGCTTCACCTTGACCTTGTCGCACCACGAGGCCGTGCCACCGGCGGTGCAGCAGCAGCTGGTGGCCGGCTTCAAGCTGCACGAAGACGACTGAAAAGGGGAAGCGAGCCCGCCCCGCCGGCTCATCCTGGCCGGCGGGCAGGCCAGTGGACCAACAGCAGGCAGGCCCCGATGATCAGCGCTGCCGATGCCAGGCTCCAGGTCGTGGGCAGCTCGCCAAACAGCCACCAGCCCAGCCCGGCGGCCCAGACCAGGCCGGTGTACTCCACCGGCGCGGCGCGGCTGGCCTCGATGTGGCTGAAGGCCCAGGTAATGGCCAGCAGCCCGCCCGTGGCCAGCGCGCCCAGCAGCAGCACCGGGCCGACATCGCCTGCGGCCAGTGGCCGCCACTGCCACGCTGCGGGCCCCGCCAGCAGTGCCGTGGGCAGCAGGTTCTGCACCAGCAGGATCGACCACAGGGCATCGCGCTGGGCCTGGTGGCGCGCCATCAGCACCACGCCGGCATAGGCCACGGCCGAGGCTGCGGCGGCGGCCAGGCCCTCGACGTGCGCCCGGCTGCCGGTGGCCTGGCTGGCGCTCAGCTCGGGCCACAGTGCCACGCCCCCGCCCAACAACCCCAGCGCCATCGCCGCCCAGATCCGGGGCGACGGCCGCTCTTTCAGAAATAGCACGGCACCCAGCGAAATGAACAGCGGCGCGGTGTAGCCCATGGCCACGGCCTGCACCAGTGGCAGCAGCTTCAAGGCATGGAACCAGGCCAGCAAGGTGAACATCAGCAGGGTGCTGCGCGCCAGGTGCAAGGGCCAGGCTGCACGCGCCGGCAGCGCGCTGCGAAAGCACAGCCACAAGGGCAGGGCAAACAGGCTGCTGCTGGCAAAGCGGAGGAAGGTGATCGCCAGCGGATCGAAGCGCTCGATCAGCAGCTTGGCCGTGGCGTCCATGCCGATGAAGAACGCGGCGGCCAGGGCGGCCGCGCCCAGCGGCGCCGCAGCCCTCATGCCCGACAGCCGGGCTGGGGCCGGGCAGGGGGGCCTTGGCGGGGCGAGGGCAGGGGCGGGATCCGCATGGCTCGGCCCATGCTCGGTGCAATGCCGCGCCGGGCGCTGTCCGTTCGACGACACCGGGTGCCGGGCCTGTCGCCGGGTTGACAGTGAATCCCCGGGGCCGCAGCGCTTGCCGGCCGTAGCACTATCGCAGCGGTCCCCAATTGCCACCCGGCCGGCAGCCCGTTGCGCCGGCCTTTTCCAGAAAGCCACCCCATGCGCCTCACCCGATCTGTCCTGCTCAATGCCTTGGCCCTAGGCCTGTTCGCTGCCGCCACCGTGGGGGGGGCGCAGGCGCAGCCGGCCACCTTCCCGATCCCGGGCAAGACGCTTCGCATCATCGTGCCCTTTCCGGCCGGTGGGCAGACCGATGTGCAGGCGCGGCTGCTGGGGTCGAAGATGCAGATTGCACTCGGCGTACCGGTGGTGGTGGAGAACAAGCCCGGCGCGTCCACCATCCTGGGCGTGCAGGAGCTGCTCAAGCACCCGCCCGACGGCCATACGCTGATGTACACGATCAGCGTCACTGCGGCCCAGAACCCGCATCTTTTCAGCAAGCTGCCCTATGACCCGCTGAAAGACCTGACGCCGGTGATGTTTGCTGCGCGGTCCAGCACCGTGCTGGTGGTGCCGGCCAACTCACCCTTCAACAGCGTCAAGGACCTGGTCAACCACGCCAAGGCCAACCCGGGCATGCTCAATTACGCATCGTTCTCGCTCGGGTCCACCTCGCACCTGGTCAGCGAGATCCTGCAGGCCACCACCGGCACCAAGATGAACCACATCCCCTTCAAGGGCTCGGCCGATGCGTCGGTGGCGGTGATGGGCGGCCAGGTGGACTTTCTCTTCGACGGCCCGACCACCGCACTGGCCGCGCACCGGGCCGGCAAGGTCAAGATGCTGGCCTACACCGACCCGAAACCCTACTCGGCATTGGGCAGCATGCCCAACATGCTGCAGTCCGGCTTTCCCGGGGTGGATGTGTCGGGCGGCATGCAGTTCTTCGGCCCGCGCGGCATGTCGCCCGAGGTGGCCAACAAGGTGAATGCCGCGTTGGCCGCTGCCTTGAGGCTGCCCGATGTGGAAAAGATGTTCGTCGACAACGCCACCGAGGTGGTGGCGTCGTCGGCGGCCGAGCATGCGGTGATGGTGAAGGATCTGTATGACCGCTTCGGCAGCGTGATCCGTGCCATCGGCCTGAAGCTGGATTGATCATCGGCGCGCGCCGGCCCGAAGTGGCTTGCCATCGCGCTGACAGAAATCGGCGCAATACTGGCGATCAGGCCGGCCGCATCGATCAGCGGCCGATGGGGCGGCGGCACTGACCGGGCTCAGAGACTGAGAGGATTTCGAGCGTGACCGAGCAACGCCACAAAACGTGCTCGATCTAGACGCAAAGCGCAGCCATAGCCCGGGCTATGGC
>JAYUQJ010000369.1:0-3299 GCA_043756825.1 Betaproteobacteria bacterium
CCATAGCTGTAGCTATGGGGCAAAAAGCCGGCGAAAAATGGACCGCTGCGGCCAAACTGCAGCCGACGTTCCCCAAGTCCGACAGGCTCCTAGGCCTGACTTGTGACAACTGGATGCTGCCAGTGGCGCCGGCGCCACCCGTGTTTGCCCCCGTGTTGGGGCGGCACGTCAGTGCACCGGCGGGCGGCCAGGGCCCAGCGGCCGGCCAGGGCGACCCGCCCTCGGCGTCAACGGCAGGCGATGTCCTGGGCCCGGGCCCAGGTTCGAATCGCCTGGGCTGCAGCAATGCGTGCCGCAGCCGGCAGGAAGGCAGCCTCGGCGGCCTGCAGGCCCATCTGCACCAGATCGGCCCATTGGAAGCCGGCCTGCACCAGGCCGGCCGCCTCGCCGCTGTGGTCGACGCGTGACATCAGCTGGTTGTCGGTGTGGAAAGACAGGCTGACCCCGGCGCGCCACAAGGCGTGGATCGGGTGCAGCGCCACCGAAGCGGCGGCGCCGGTGTGCACATTGCTGGTCGGGCAGACCTCCAGGTGCACCTGGCGCTGGCGCAGCTCGGCCAGGATCGCGGCGGCGTCGGGGCCGTCCAGCAGGTCGGCCAGGCGCACACCATGGCCGATGCGGCGTGCGCCCAGGCGCGCGGCCTCCAGCACCCGCGCGCCGCCATCGGCCTCGCCGGCATGCAGGGTCAGGCCCAGCCCGGCCTGGCACACCCGGGCCAGCAGGGCCGCATGGCGGGTGGCCGGCCAGCCCGCCTCGGGGCCGGCCAGGTCGAAACCGACCACCCGCGCTGCCCCAGGCTGCCCGGCCTGCCCGGCCTGCCCGGCCTGCCCGGCCCAGCGCAGCGCCAGATCGGCGGCGCGGCCGATCTGCGCGTCGCTCTCGTGGCGCATGGCGCAAATGATCAAGCCGCTGGCCAGCGGGCTGCGCGACAGGCCGTCCAGCAGCGCTGCCACCGTCGCGTCGCCCGACAGGCCATACGGCTCGAAGAGCAGCGGCGCGATACGGAATTCAGCCAGCACGCAGCCCTCGGCGCGGGCATCCTCGGCGGCCTCGAACGCCACCCGTGCCAGCGCCTCGGGCGTGGCCATGGCCGCCACGGTCAGCGCAAAGCCGCGCAGGTATTCCTCCAGTGAACCCGCATGGGCGCGCGCATCGAACCAGGCGGCCAGCGTCTCTTCATCCGGGGCGGGCGCGGCGATGCCCCGCTCACGCAGCAGCGCCAGCAGGGTGGCCACCCGCAGGCCGCCGTCCAGGTGCTCGTGCAGCAGCACCTTGGGCAGGCTGCGGGCCTGGCGTTGCAGG
Organism: Betaproteobacteria bacterium; assembly: GCA_043756825.1. Lineage (GTDB taxonomy): Bacteria > Pseudomonadota > Gammaproteobacteria > Burkholderiales > Burkholderiaceae_C > Pseudaquabacterium. The sequence continues at coordinate 1,303 of JAYUQJ010000369.1, forward strand.
TCGACGGCAGGGCCGGCGGCGCGGACAGGGGGCGTGCTCATGCCACCATGCTAAGCCAGGGCTGCAGCGGGAGGGTGCCCTGGGGCAGGCAAAACCCGTGCCAGCAGCGGCTCCAGTCTTGCTATCCTGCCGGCCACATTCATCCACCTTTTTTGCCAGGAATCTCCTCACCATGAAACACGCGCTGCTGGTTGGTCTGGGCTTGACGTTGACAGCGGCAGGGGCCCTGGCCCAGCCCGCCGTGATCTACGACATGGGCGGCAAGTTCGACAAGTCCTTCAACGAAGCCGCCTACAACGGCGCCGAGCGCTGGAAGAAGGAAACCGGCAAGCCCTACCTCGACTTCGAAATCAGCAACGAGGCCCAGCGCGAACAGGCAATGCGCCGGATGGCCGACAAGACCGCCAACCCCATCATCGGCGTCGGCTTCAGCCAGGGCTCGACGATGGAGAAGGTGGCCAAGGAGTTTCCCAAGCTGAACTTCGCGATCATCGACTCGGTGGTCAAGCTGCCCAATGTCGAATCGGTGGTGTTCAAGGAGCAGGAGGGCAGCTTCCTGGTCGGCATGATGGCCGCGATGGCCAGCAAGAGCGGCAAGGTCGGCTTCATCGGCGGCATGGACATCCCGCTGATCCGGCGCTTCCAGTGCGGCTACGAACAGGGCGCCAAGTTCGCCAACCCCAAGGCGGAGGTCACGGCCAACATGACCGGCACCACCCCCAGCGCCTGGAACGACCCGACCCGCGGCGGTGAGCTGGCCAAGGCCCAGTTTGCCAAGGGCGTGGACGTGATATTTGCCGCCGCCGGCGGCACCGGCGTGGGCGTCTACCAGGCCGCCAAGGACGGCGGCAAGCTGGCCATCGGCGTGGACAGCAACCAGAACCACATGCATCCCGGCACCATGCTGACCTCGATGGTCAAGCGGGTGGACGTGGCGATCTACAACCTGTCCAAGAAGACCACCCCCGGCGTGACCGTGCTGGGCCTGAAGGAGGGCGGAGTGGACTACGCGCTCGACCAGCACAACGCCAAGCTGGTCAGTGCCGACATGAAGAAGAAGGTCGACGCCGCCAAGGCCGACATCATTGCCGGCAAGATCAAGGTGGCCGACTACATGGCCGACAACGCCTGCAAATATTGATGCCCCGGCCCTGATGTCGCCACCCGCCGTCCGCATGGCCGGCATCAGCAAGCGCTTTGGCGCGGTGCAGGCCAACCGCGCGGTATCGCTCAGCGTGGCCCCCGGCACCGCGCATGGCATCGTCGGCGAGAACGGCGCCGGCAAGAGCACGCTGATGTCGCAGCTCTACGGCCACTTCGCGCCCGACAGCGGCACGATCGAGGTGTTCGGCAAGCCCGCGGCGATGAGCAGCACGCACGACGCGATCGCGCTCGGGCTGGGCATGGTCCACCAGCACTTCATGCTGGTCGACACGCTCACCGCGCTCGAGAACGTGATCCTGGGCGCCGAGCCGAGTTTCCTCCTGAAGCGCGCCGAGGCCGCGGTGCGCCCGCGCCTCCTCGAGCTCATGGCTTCCACGGGCTTGAAGCTCGACCTCGACGCGCGCTCCGGCGACCTCCCGGTGGGAGACCGCCAGCGCCTCGAGATCCTGAAGGTCCTCTACCGCGGCGCCAGGGTGCTGATCCTCGACGAGCCCACCGCGGTGCTCACGCCGCAGGAGACGCTTCACCTCTTCGAGGTGCTGGCGCGGCTGCGCGAGCAGGGCACGACGACCATCCTCATCACCCACAAGCTGGACGAGGTGATGCGGCTCGCCGACCGGGTGACCGTCATGCGCGGCGGCCACGTGGTGCACGAGACCGGCGTGAAGGACACGACACCGTCGCAGCTCGCCGAGGCGATGGTCGGGCGCAAGGTGAACATCGGCCGCCCGGCGGATTCGGGCGCGGCGGTCGGTGACGTGGTCCTCGAGGCGCGCGGCATCAAGGTGCGCGACGCGGCGGGGGTCGCGCGCCTGAAGGGCATCGACCTGCAG
>JAYUQJ010000370.1:0-3299 GCA_043756825.1 Betaproteobacteria bacterium
GACGATCGGCGCCACCGTTGCCGGCAACGCCTTGCTGGCGTGGGCCCTCACCCACGCCGGGCGCTCTTGGGGGCTCGGCTGGCAGAGCGCCGTGGCCCTCGGCGGTGCACTCGCCATGAGCAGCACCGCCGTCGTCGTCAAGTTGATGGCTGAGCGGCTCGAGCTTGAAAGCGAGCACGGTCGCCGGGTCATGGGTGTGCTGCTGTTCCAGGACCTGGCGGTGGTGCCGCTGCTGGTGCTGATCCCGGCGCTGGGCGACAGTGGCGAGGACATGGCCCGCGCACTCGGCCTGGCCTTGCTCAAGGCCAGCCTGCTGCTGACCCTGCTGCTGGTGGGCGGCCAGCGCGTGATGCGCTGGTGGCTGACGCTGGTGGCGCGCCGGCGCAGCGAAGAGCTGTTCGTGCTGAACCTGCTGCTCATAACACTGGGCCTGGCCTGGCTCACCGAGCATGCCGGGCTGAGCATGGCGTTGGGCGCCTTCCTGGCCGGCATGCTGGTGGCCGAGACCGAGTTCAAGCACCAGGTGGAGACCGACATCCGCCCCTTCCACGATGTGCTGCTGGGGCTGTTCTTCATCACCATCGGCATGAAACTGGATTGGCGGCCGGTGATCGACCAATGGTTTCTGGTGGTGCTGCTGAGCCTGCTGCCGGTCATGGCCAAGGCGCTGCTGGTGGCGGGCCTGGCACGCGCTTTCCGGGCCACGCCCGGGGTGGCCATACGCACCGGCCTGTACCTGGCGCAAGCCGGCGAGTTCGGCTTTGTGTTGCTCACCCTCGGCGCCGAGCGCGGGCTGGTGGATGCGCGCTGGGTCAGCCCGGTGCTGGCCTGCATGGTGCTGTCCATGCTGGCCACGCCCTTCGTGGTGATGTATGCCAACCGCATCGTGATGCTGCTGTCGGCCAATGAGTGGATGCTGCAGTCGGTGCAGCTGACCTCGATCGCCAAGAAGGCCATCAAGACCGAGGCCCACGTGATCATTGCCGGCTATGGTCGGAGCGGCCAGAACCTGTCGCGCATGCTCAGCCAGGAGGCCATCCCCTACATGGCCCTGGATCTCGATCCCGACCGGGTGCGCCAGGCCGCCGCCGCCGGCCAGAGCGTGGTGTTTGGCGACGCGGCACGCCTGCCCAGCCTGATGGCCGCCGGTCTGGCCCGGGCCAGCGCGGTGGTGGTCAGCTACCACGACACCGCCTCGGCGCTGAAGATCCTGAGCCTGGTGCGCGACCATGCGCCGCGGGTGCCGGTGATCGTGCGAACCATTGATGACAGCGATATCGAGCGCCTGCGCGCGGCCGGCGCCACCGAGGTGGTGCCCGAGGCGATCGAGGGCTCGCTGATGCTGGCAGCCCAGGCCCTGGTCCTGGTGGGCGTGCCGATGCGCCGGGTGATCCGGCTGACCCGCGATGCCCGCGACGCGCGCTACGGATTGCTGCGTGGCTATTTCCACGGCAGCGATGACGACACCGTCGAAGAGCTGCAACAGGCCCGCCTGGCCAGCGTGACCCTGCCCATGGCGGCGGCCTGCCTGGGCCGGCCGCTGGCCGACCAGGCCCTGCATGCGGTGGGCGTGGCGGTGGTGTCGGTGCGCCAGGCGGGCGGGCGGGTGGTGGCGGCCACCGACACCCTGGTGCTGGCCGGCGGCGACACCCTGGTGCTGTCGGGCCTGCCCGAGCGGCTGGCGCTGGCCGAAGCCAAGCTGCTGCGCGGCTGATCCGCGCTGGTGCGGCTCCCTCACAGGGTAGAAACCCGCCCCCTAAGTTGAGGGTGGCAGGCCGGCCCCGTGCCTGCATCCACGCTCCAGGGCCTGCGTAGTAAATCACGCCGGCGCCCATGGCGGCGCGGTGCGGCGCGCCCTGCTGTGGTGGGCCGGACGAGCGTTGACGAACCCACACAGGACCCGACCATGCCCCATACCCAGCCCCCGCGCCTGACCGCGCTGACCACCCTGACCGCCGTTTCGGCGGCCATCCTGGCCACCCTGGCCACGACGCCAGCGCTGGCGTCCAGCCACCGCGAGGCGCCCTTCATCGCTACCGCGCCCAAGGTGGATGCCACCGACCTCTACCTGTTCAACAGCTACGAGTCCGGCCGCAGCGCCTATGTCACGGTGATTGCCAACTACCAGCCGCTGCAGGACAGCTACGGCGGGCCCAACTACTTCAAGATGGACCCGAACGCGCTGTACGAAATCCATATCGACAACAACGGTGACGCCAGGGAGGACATGACCTTCCAGTTCAAGTTCCAGAACAACTTCAAGGCCATCAAGCTGCCGATCGGCAACAAGATGGTGGCGATACCGCTGACCCAGGCCGGCAGCGTCAGCGACAAGAATGCCGCCGCACTGAATGTCAACGAGAAGTTCAGCCTGACCCTGGTGCGCGGCGACCGCCGCACCGGCACGGCCAGCGCCGTCACAGGCGCGGGCGGCGCAACACTGTTCGACAAGCCGGTGGACAACATCGGCACCAAGACCATCCCCGACTATCCCGGCTACGCCGCCCAGCACATCCACAGCGTCACCATCCCGGGCTGCAACATGCCCGCCAAGGTCTTTGTAGGCCAGCGCCAAGACCCGTTTGCGGTGAATCTGGGCACCATCTTCGACCTGGTCAATGCGCCGGTGGCCCTGATCACCGACCCGACGCAGATCAATGCGGCGCCCAACACCATCGGCGACAAGAATGTCACCACGCTGGCGCTGGAGATCCACAAGAGCTGCCTCACCGCCGCTGGCAGCAGCGACCCGGTGATCGGCGCCTGGACCACCGCCAGCCTGCGCCAGAGCCAGCTGCTCAGTGCCACGCCGCCGAGCGGCCACCAGACCACCGCCAACTTCGGCGGCGCATGGGTGCAGGTCTCGCGCCTGGGCATGCCGCTGGTCAACGAGGTGGTGGTCGGCCTGCCTGACAAGGACAGGTTCAACGGCTCGCGGCCCACCGGTGACGGCCAGTTCATCGACTATGTGACCCACCCCACCCTGCCGGCCCTGCTGGAAATCGCCCTGGCCCTGCCCGGCAAAGCCCCGACCAACCTGCCGCGCATCGACCTGGTCACCACCTTCCTCACCGGCATTGCCGGCGTCAACCAGCCCCAGGGCGTGGTGGGCTCGGAGATGCTCAGGCTCAACACCGCCATCCCGGCCGTGAGCTTTGCGCAGCAGAACCGGCTGGGCATCGTCGGCGAGATCCTGCGTGTAGGCGGCCCGCAAAACCTGGCCATGGCCATCGATCTGGCGGGTTATCCGAATGGCCGCCGGCCCAAGGACGACGTGGTCGACATCTCGCTGGTGGCGG
>JAYUQJ010000371.1:0-3293 GCA_043756825.1 Betaproteobacteria bacterium
GTCTGCAGACGTGAGGCCAGGCGCAGCAGCACCACCCGCAGGTCGCGCGAGAAGGCCAGCAGCATCTTGCGTACCCGCTCGGTCTGCTGGGCTCGCTGCTCTGGCCCGATCTGGGCCTCGCGTGCCGCCCGCTGGATCTTCACCAGCCGGCGGGTGTGGGTCACCAGGCTGGCGTACTGCTCGCCAAAGGCCTTGGCGACCACCTCCTCGGGGCGCTGCAGGTAATCAGCCGCGTAGACCAGGTAGGCCGCTACCCGCGTTGCGGGCCCGGCACCGATGGATTCCAGAATCCTGGCCACGCCGTCGGCATGCTGCAGCGCGTCCTCGCCCGTGTCGAGCTGCTGCCCGGCCAGCAAGGGCTCGGCAAAGGCGCGCGCCCGCTGCAAGACCTGAAAAGACGTATCGGTGGCCGACGCCGGCCCGGCCAGAGCGGCAACCGGTGGCACGGCCAGGTGGTCGGCGCCAGGGGCGCCGGCCTGTTCGGCCAGCAACACGATAGGCGCCGCGCCGCTGAGCGTCGACCCGGGTCCGGTCTTCATGGTTGGCGCAAGAACTCCTGCACCACCTGCACCTGGTCGGCCTGTACCAGGGTGGGCGCATGGCCCACGCCGGCAAATTGCACCAGCCGGGCCCGGGGCCCGCGTTGCGTCATGGCCTGGGCGGTCGCGGCCGACAGCAGGTCGGACGACTCGCCCCGCAGCAGCAAGGTGGGGCAGGTCAAGCCATCGTAGGCCTGCCACAACGCGGCTTGCCCATGCTGCGCCAGGTCGGGCGTGATCAGGCGAAACGGTGCGGCGATCGCCGGGTCATAGTGCGACTTGAAGCCCGTGCCGTCCGGTCGCAGCTGGGGCCGGGTCAGCGCCAGCCATTGTTCACGGCTGTGCGGGCCAAAGCCCTGGCTGATCGCCCACAGGGCGTCAGCCGCTGCGGTCTCGCTGGGCCAGTGCGCGGGCAGCCCCAGGTAGGTGCCAATGCGTTGCAACGACGCCCACTCGATCACCGGCCCCACATCGTTGAGCACCAAGCGGCTGACCGGTGAGCCTGGCAAGGCGGCCAGCCCCAGGCCGATCAGGCCACCCATCGAGGTGCCGACCCAATGCACCGTTTTGGCGTCCAGGCGCGCCAACAGCGTGACCATGTCGGCCACATAGGCAGGCACGTTGTAGCCCATCGGATCCGCCAGCCAATCGCTCTGGCCGCGACCCACCACATCGGGGCAGACCACGCGGTAATCGGCGCACAGGGCCTGCGCCAGGGTGTCGAAATCACGGCCCTGGCGCGACAAGCCGTGGGCACACACCAGCACCTGCGGGTTGGCGGCATCGCCCCATTCCCAGTAGGCCATGCGGTGCAGGCCGCGGGTATCCAGGCATTGAACCTGCTTGAGTCGGGGTTCGGTGGTGGGCTTGTCAGTCACGGTGCAGGTCTCCTTGTCGATAATCATCGCAGCAACCGAACCCGGGCCTGCAGAACCGATTGGAGAACACGCATGTTGAAGGGAAAAACCGCACTCGTCACCGGATCGACCAGCGGCATCGGCCTGGGCATCGCCCTGGCGCTGGCGCGCGAGGGCGCGAACGTGATGGTCAATGGCTTTGGCGATGCCGATGGCGCGCGCGCTGCAGTGGCCGCGGCCGGCAGCCCCATGGGCGCCCGCACGGCCTACAACGGCGCCGACATGAGCCAGCCGGCCGAGATCGAGGCCCTGGTGCGCGCCTGCGAAGCCGAGTTCGGCGCGGTCGATATCCTGGTCAACAACGCCGGCATCCAGCATGTAGCCCATGTCGAGGATTTTCCTGTCGACCGCTGGGATGCAATCATCGCAATCAACCTGAGCAGCGCCTTCCATACCGTGCGCGCCGCCCTGCCCGGCATGAAGGCACGCAACTGGGGCCGGGTGATCAATGTGGCCTCGGCGCACGGGCTGGTGGCGTCAGCGCAGAAGTCGGCCTATGTGGCGGCCAAGCATGGGCTGGTGGGTTTCACCAAGAGCATCGCGTTGGAATGCGCCACCACCGGCATCACCCACAACGCCATCTGCCCGGGCTGGGTACTCACGCCGCTGGTGCAAAAGCAAGTGGACGCACGCGCCCAGGCGCTGGGCCTCTCGGTCGAGGACGCCAAGCGCGGCCTGCTGGCCGAAAAACAGCCCTCGCTGCAGTTCACCACACCCGAGCAATTGGGCGGTCTGGCGGTGTTTCTGTGCTCACCCGCCGCCGACAATGTGCGTGGCGTGGCGTGGAACGTCGACGGCGGCTGGGTTGCGCAGTGAACGCGCTCGACGGCTGCGCCGCGCCGGCGCTCAGCGCGGCGAGAGTTGCACGCTGCCGCTGACGGTGACGCTGACGCTGGCCCTGCCGGCCTCGACCGGTTGCGCCTCGTCCGTCGGTACAGCCATGGCCCGCGCCGAGCGAAACATCGCCTGGCCGCCCGGTGCGGCCACCTCGCCAGCGCCCACATTCACCTCCCGCAGGCTGTAGCTGCCGAAGCCGAATTGCTTGGCATAGGTCTCGGCGCGTGCCTTGAAGCGGCCGATGGCCTGGCGTGCCACCTCGGCTTCGGCGGCCTCGCGGGCCTCGCGCGACAGGCTGAACAGGGCTCGGGCCACCACCATGCCATTGGCGCCCACCGCAGCCGCCGCGCCACCGCCTGCCGCGCCCAGGTTGGCGAGCCGGCCCGCCAGCTGGCTGATGGCGGCGATATCGCGGCCCTCCAGAATCAGTTCGGCCCGCCCCTGCCAGCCCGAGATGGCATTGCCAGCGCCCGGCTTGTTGTTGTAGCGGGGCAGCAGCGAAAACGCGCCGGTGCGCGATTCGAGCTGGCCGGGCTTGTGCGCCTTGCGCGACTCGGCCAGTGCGACATCCAGCACCTGCCGCAGTTGGCTTTGCAAGGCGGCGGCGTCGCTGCCCTCCCGACTGACACCCAGGGTGATGCTCAGGGTATCTTGCACCACCTCGGTGCTGGCCTCGGCTGCCAAGGACACCACGTTCTGCGGTGGTGCCAGGACCTGCGCCGAGGCCTGACCAACCAGCACGCAAAGCATCAAGGGCAGGGCTGGCAGATACCGGACTGACAAGGACAAACGCGAAGAAGAAGGCTGTGACATGGGGCTCCAATGGGGGTCTGGGGATCGAACAGGGGCTGCCCGTGCGGGTTGACGCCCGCCGGCACTGTCAGCCCTCAACGCCTGCCGTGGCAGAAAAGCCGACCCGGCTGCCGCGAAATCCCGACCAACAGACCACGATAGCAGGGGCAGGCTGAGCCCGGTGAGGCCCATCGAAGCAGCGCTGCCG
>JAYUQJ010000372.1:0-3292 GCA_043756825.1 Betaproteobacteria bacterium
CGCTCGGCGGACAGACCCTGCCGTTGCCGGGCAAGGGGCATGCGGTGGCGGCCGGTCTGTTCAAGAAATGCCTGGCGGCCGAATGGCTCAAGCAGTTGCGCCAGTGCCTGGCCAGCGAGACGCGCCACGGGGCCGAGGGGGTGTGCGGTGCAAGGGTCGAGTTGCCATGAACTTCAAGCAGCTCGAGTACTTTGTGCATGTGGCCGAGCTGGGCAGCTTCAGCAAGGCCTCGCTGGTGCTCGACATCGCCCAGCCCGCACTCAGCCGCCAGGTGAGGGCGCTGGAAACCGATCTGCGTGAAACCTTGCTGCTGCGCAATGGTCGCGGCGTGGTGCTGACCGAGGCCGGCCAGCGCCTCTACGCGCATGGCGTCAACATCCTGCAGGCGCTGGCCCAGGCTGAAAGCGACATGGGCGCCACCCGAGACGCGCCGGTGGGCCGCATCACCATCGGCCTGCCGCCATCGCTTGGCCGCCAGCTCACGCTGCCGCTGATCGACGGCTTCAAGCGCAGCCTGCCCCTGGCCCGGCTGGCCATCGTCGAGGGCCTGTCCAGCTACATCGGTGAATGGATCAGTACCGGACGGGTCGACCTGGGCCTGCTCTACAACCCCGAAGCCCAGCCGGCGCTGGAGATCACCCCGGTGATCGCAGAAGCCCTGTGCCTGGTGTCGCCGGGCGGGCGGCTGGCGCCCGCCAGCTGCCGCGGCGCGCTGCCGCTGCGCGATTTGCCCGCCCTGCCGCTGATCGTGCCCGAGCGCGGCCACGCCCTCCGCAAGTTGCTCGAGACCCAGGCGGTGCTGGCCGGTCTGAAACTCCAGATAGCCTGGGAGGTGTCGAGCATCGCCGCCATCATCGACCTGGTCTGTGCTGGCTACGGTCATGCGGTATTGCACGCCAGCGCGGTGGCGGCCTCCGGCCGCGCCGACCAGTTGCAGGTGCGGCCGGTGGTCGAACCGCGTTTGAACAGCATGCTGTGCCTGGCGGTTTCGGCCCACAAGCGGCCCAGCCCGCTGATGCGCCAGGCCACCCGCCTGCTGACCGATCTGGTGTACGGCCTGCCCCAGGGCGCCGTCGCCTTGCGGCAGCCGGGCTGAAGGCCCGCCGGGCTCAGCCATAGCAAATTGATCTAGCAGCTATCCATTGCACGGTCTTATCTGGCATGGCCGAGGCAGCCAGAATCCGCCCATCCCATCAAGCCGGAGCACTTGCCGATGCAGCCCCCCCTCGCCGCGCCAGAATCGCCCCCGCCGGGCGCGCTGCTCAGGATCACCGGCGTTTCCTCGATGGCCACGCGAGCGGTTCTGAACGAGTTGACGCCTGTCTGTGCGTCGGCCGGCGTCGATCTGGCCATCGAGTCCGTCGGCGGTATCGACGCCGCTCGGCGGGTGCAAGCCGGCGAGCACTTCGACATCGTGGTGCTGTCCGCCGAGGCCATCGACCGACTGGTGGCCAGCGGCCAGGTGGTGGGCGGCAGCCGGGTCGACCTGGTGCACTCGGGCGTGGCGGTGGCGGTGCGCGCAGGCACGCCCTGGCCCGATCTGCGCAACGAGGACACAGTGCGCCGCGCGGTGCTGGCAGCGCCCCGCATCGGCTTCTCGACCGGGCCGAGTGGTGTGCAACTGCAGCAGCTGTTTGAACGCTGGGGCATCACCGCGGCCTTGCAAGGGCGCCTGGTGCAGGCGCCGCCCGGGGTGCCGGTAGCCGGCCTGGTGGCGCGCGGCGAAGTCGACCTGGGCTTCCAGCAACTGAGCGAGCTGCTGCATGTTGCCGGCATCACCGTGGTCGGCCCGCTGCCGCCGGCGATCCAGATCCACACCACCTTCTCGCTCGGCCTGTGCCGCCGCTCGGTGCAGGCAGCGGCAGTGCAGGGCCTGGCGGGCTTGCTCAGGTCCGCGTCTGCGGCCGCCGTCTACCAGCGAAACGGCATGACGCCGGCCTGACCCTGCGCCCCCACCACCTGCCCCAGGAACCGCCATGATCATCGATTGCCACGGTCACTACACCACCGCGCCAAAGGCGCTGGAGAACTGGCGCAAGCAGCAGATCGCGGGCATCCAGGACGCCCGCCTGAGCCCCAAGGTCAGCGACCTGAAAATCAGCGACGACGAGTTGCGCGAGACCATCGAGGCGAATCAATTGCGCCTGATGACCGAGCGCGGCAGCGACCTGACCATTTTCAGCCCGCGCGCCAGCTTCATGGCCCACCACATCGGCGATTTCCAGATCAGCAGCACCTGGGCGGCGATCTGCAACGAGCTCTGCTACCGGGTGTCGCAGCTCTTCCCCGACCACTTCGTGCCGGCGGCGATGCTGCCGCAGAGCCCGGGCGTGGACCCGGCCAGCTGCATCCCCGAGCTGGTCAGGTGCGTCGAGCAATACGGCAACGTCGGCCTCAACCTGAACCCCGATCCCTCGGGCGGGCACTGGACCGCGCCGCCACTGTCCGACCGCAGCTGGTACCCGATCTACGAGAAGATGGTCGAGTACGACCTGCCGGCGATGATCCATGTCAGCACCAGCTGCAATGCCTGCTTTCACACCACCGGGGCGCATTACCTGAACGCCGACACCACCGCCTTCATGCAGTGCCTGACCAGCGAGTTGTTCAGGGACTTCCCGACACTTAGGTTCTTGATCCCCCATGGCGGCGGCGCGGTGCCTTACCACTGGGGGCGTTTCCGCGGGCTGGCGCAGGAGCTGAAAAAGCCGTTGCTGAAAGACCATTTGCTCAACAACATATTTTTTGACACCTGTGTCTACCACCAGCCCGGCATCGACCTGCTGACCAAGGTGATCCCGCTCGACAACATCTTGTTTGCCAGCGAGATGATCGGTGCCGTGCGCGGCATCGATCCCGAGACCGGGCACTATTTTGATGACACCAAGCGCTACATCGAGGCGACTCCGCTGCTGAGTGACGAGCAGCGCTACAAGGTTTATGAAGGCAACGCCCGGCGCGTGTTTATGCGGCTGGACGCGGCGCTCAAAGCCAAAGGGCGGTAACGGTTTTTACGCCCGCGCCTGCGCACGGGAGCGGGACTCGCTATCAAGGAAACACCATGAACATGAATAATTTGGGTATCGTCAAACGCAACATCATCCGCGCCAACGCGGGGGCCGTTGCCCAGCTCGCACGCTTCGGCGTGGCCACCGTTCATGAGGCGATGGGACGGGTCGGCCTGATGAAGCCCTACCTGCGCCCGATCTACCCCGGCGCCAGGATCTGCGGCACCGCGGTGACGATTCTGCTGCAGCCGGGCGACAACTGGATGCTGCATGTGGCCGCCGAG
>JAYUQJ010000373.1:0-9097 GCA_043756825.1 Betaproteobacteria bacterium
GGCGTCGGCCTCGGTCATGTTGCGGCTGGGCATCACCAGCAGCTCATGCACATAGGGCGCGGCGGTGACGATGGCCTTGGCGCCCGAGATCACGATGCCCTGCACCCCGTTGCGCACCGCGTGGCGGTCGACGATGTGCAGGTAGCTGTCGCGGTTGGCTTGTTCGTGCGGGCGGCGGCTGCGGTCGCCCTTGGCATCGGTCATGGCGATGCCCAGGGTCAGGTCTTCGCGCTGCACCCGGTGCAGGTAGTCGAGGTAGCGACCGGTGGCGTCGCCCTGGCCCTGCGGCCGGCCGTGGGCATCGTCGATGCGGGCGGCCACCTGGCCGATGGCGTTCAGGGCGTCCTGGGTCAGGTAGCGCTGGGCGCAGCCGGTCTCCTGGCAGATCAGGCGCACTGCCTCCAGCTTGTTCAGCAGGTCGGCGCTGCAGGTGTTGATGTGGGTCAGCCGGTTCACCCGCTGGCCGCTGGTGTGCTGCAGCGCCGTCATGACGGGGGCGTAACGGGCCACATGGGCGTAGTCGTAGGTCAGCGCGATGGCATTGATGCCGGGCTGGAAGGCGCGCTCGTCGGCCACGCTGTCCACCCGGCGGCCGTCGACATACACCGTGGGCCGGTAGCGCCGCAGGGATTCACGGAAATCGGCGCCGGTCATCAGCGGCTGGGCGGCCAGGGCGCCGGCCCCGGGGCTGGCGCTGGCGCCGGCGCCGGAATGGGAACTGAGGGCGTTCATGGATGGGTCTCCAGGGCCTCGCGGAACACCCCGCCCAGCAGCATCGGCCGGTAGACCAGGCGGGCGCCGGTCTCGGCGGCGATGCGCGACAGCGGGGTGCGGGGCCGGCAAGTGGTGGGGCTGCCGACGTCGCAGTCGAAGGCCAGGGTCTGGGCAGTCATGCGGGTTTCATCCTTGGTGACAGGTTCAGTGGGGGATCAGCGCCGGGCGCCGCCGCCGGGGGCTTGCTGGTAGCGCTGGTTGAGCTGGGCAAACACGGCCTCGCGCTCGCTGTCGATGAAGCTGCGCAGGCCGGCGGCCTGGAAGGGGCGCAGCGCGGGCTCATGGGTCAGCACGATCTCGGCGGCCAGGGCCCAGTCCACGTCGTCGGGCTGCGGGTGCAGCCACAGCGGGGCCTGGTCGGGCACCCAGGCCAGCAGCGCGTCGGCGGCGGCGTCGGGCGCCAGCGCCGACAGCCGCACCTGCAGCGGCCAGCGGCCCAGCAGCGGGGCGTCCAGGCGCTGCGGCGGCCACAGCAGCAGCAGCCGGTGCGGCGGATAGGTCTCCACGGCGGTGCCACCGGCGCTGGTGACGAACTCGGTGGCCGGGGCCATCACCTCGCGCACCGCACCGGTCCAGGCCCCGGGTTGCCAGGTGCCGAGCAGGCGCGGGTTGCGGGCCGGCCGCAATTGCAGCGCCTGCAGATCCGGCTGCCAGGCCGGCGCCTGGGCGGCCCGTGCGTCGGCCTGGTATTGCCCCGAGACCTGGGCCGAGGCCTGTTGCAGGCTGAGGTCCAGCGCGCCGGTGTCCAGCGCGTCCGGCTCGGTGACCGGTGGCAGGTCGACCGCGGGTGCCACGGCGTCACGCGCCTGCTCGGCGGCCAGGTCCACGGTCGGCAGCGTGATCTCGGGCCGATCGCTGCGCTCGGGCCGCACCCGCGGCAGGTCGACCGCCGGCACGTCCACCACGTCGTCGGCGTCCCAGGTCGCGCCGCTGCGCAGCGTGCCGCCCCGGGGCCGGGCCGCCGCCGACGCCCGCTCGGGGTGCAGCCGGGCCTGCAGGCCGGCCAGCCCGTCCAGGTCGGGTGGCGGGGGCGCCGCGGCCGGGCGCATGCGGCGCACGAAGTCGTCCAGCGCGCGGGTCGGGTCGTCGTCGGGGGCGGGCGGGTTCATGACGGCATTCTGCGGCCAGCCCGGGCGGCGCGACAGCGGCCTTGCCCGGGGGGATGCCCGGCCGCAGTGCCGCGTTGGCGCAGCGCGGGCCGGCGCAATTGGAGTGCTCAGCCTAGATGAAAACCCTCGGATTGGGTTTCGCCCTCTAGACCTGCGGCCGCACACTTCAGTCCGGATGCCCAGGTGGCATCAACCCATACCCGGTGTTCCTGTTCCATTCCATCCTCAGCGAAAGACTCTCATGACCACTTCCACCCTGCGCGCCGTCACCCTCAAGACCGTTGCCAACTACACCCAGGCCGCCGAGCGCGCCGTGGTGGCTTACCGGGTCGGCGGCCAACGCCTGATCGCCGCGATGCAGCGCGGCGTGGACCTGGCAGCCGCCCGAGGCCCAGAGCACCTGGCCACGGCGCTGCGCCGCGCCAGCGGCAATGTGGGCGGCCTGGCCACCCAGAGCCTGGACCGGGTCAGCACCCGCACCGAGCGGGCCATCGAGATCAGCAGCACCGGCGTCAGCAGCCAGCTGGCCCGCGTGGCCGATCTGGCTGAAGGCGTGAACAACGACCTGGTGGCCAACGGCCTGCAGGCCGCGGCCCGTATCAGCCTGCCGGGCGCGCAAGTGGCGCTGGCCCTGTCCGAGCGGGTGGTGGCCGGTGCCGACAAGCTGCCGGGCTCGGCGCTGGTCAAGGCCAACGCCCAGGCCAAGGCCAAGGCCAAGGCCAAGGCCAGCAGCATGGCCCGTGCGCGTCGCGTCGCCAAGGCCGAAGCCGCTGTCGACGCGGTGGTCAAGCCCGCCGCCGCCCGCGTGCGCAAGGCCAAGTCGGTGGCCGCTGTGGTCGAGGCCGCGCCCAAGGGGGCCCGCAAGCCCGCCGCTCGCAAGCCCGCCGCTGCCCCGGCACCGGTCAAGGCCGCCGCGCCGCGTACCCGCCGTGCCGCCAAGGCCAGCCCGGCCGTCAAAGCCGCCGCTGGCGCGCAAGACGCCGCAGCCGCTGCCTGATTGGTCGGGTAGTGATGCGCCAGCTCAGCGGGCACGAGGCGGGGTTTCTCTACACGGACACCCCGCACGCCAACGCCAACGTCAGCCTGCTGCACATCTTTGACCAGGCCACGGCGGCTGGCGGGGTGGTGCGCTTCAAGAGCGTGCTGGCGCATGTCGAGCGGCGTCTATCGGCGTCGCCGCTTTTCCGCCGGCGACTGCAGCGCGTGCCGCTGGGGCTGGACCATCCCTACTGGGTGGATGACGAGAACTTCGATCTCGAATACCACGTCCGCCATATCGCCCTGCCCAAGCCGGGCGATTGGCGCCAGTTCTGCATCCAGACCTCGCGCATCCATGCGCGCGCCCTCGACCTGGACCGCCCGCTCTGGGAGGCCTATGTGATCGAGGGGCTGGACAGTTTTCTCGACCTGCCGGTGGGCAGCTTTGCGCTGCTGCTCAAGACCCATCTGGCGGCCGTCGGCCTGCAGCAGCTGGCGCAGATCAGCGCGCTGCTGCTCGACCGCAGCGCCAACCCACCGCCCGATGCGCCGCCGTCGCCCTGGTTTGCCGATTCGGCACCCAGCCGGCTGACCCTGATGGGGCGCGGTCTGGTCAATTCAACCGTGGCGCCGCTGCGCCTGGTGCGCCCGCTCGGCCGCGGGCTCACCAAGGTGGCGCCTGCCGCCGCCGCGCTGGCCAGCGAGATGCTGTTGCGGCCGCAGAACTTGCCGGTGACACGCTTCAACTCGGCGGTGTCGCCGCACCGGGTGTTCGAGACCCGGCGCTTCACCGAGGCCGAGTTCGACGCGATCCGCAAGCTGGTGCCCGGCGCCAGCGTCGACGACGCGGTGCTGGCGGTGTGCGGTGGTGCCCTGCGCCGCTACTTGTCGGCTCAGGGTGAACTGCCCGAGGACCACAGCCTGACGGCGATCCGCCCGCTGGCCTGGGACCACGACGGCAGCGCCGACGATCCGGCCCAGGCCTGGCGCCATGTCAATCTGGGCACCGCGCTGGCCGACCCGGTGCGCCGCCTGGCGTCCTTGCAGGCCCAGTCGTGCGTCAGCCCCGACGCGGTGGCGCGGGTGCTGGGCAGCCCTGACCTGGCCACCGCGGCAGCGCTGGCGCCGGCCGCGTTGCTGGCCTGGTCGCGCCGCCTGGCCGGCCTGGCGGTAGCCCGCCTGGGGCCGGTGGCAGCCACCGCGCACTGCACGATCGCCGAAATCCCGGCGCCGGCGCTGCCCTTGTACCTGTGCGGCGCGCGCTTGAGCTATTTTTCGGCGATCCTGCCGATCAGCGACGGCCTGGGCCTGTCGTTCGCGATCACCCGCCATGACGGCCGGGTGGTGATCTCACCCACCAGCTGCCGCGAGCTGATGCCCGACCCGGAGGCCTTTGCGCTGTGCCTGCGCGACAGCTTCCAGGAGTACCTGGCGCTGGCCAGCAGCCGCTCTGCTGCGCCGCGCAAGCGCCGGGCGCGCAAGCCGGTGGCGCGCAAGACCGCCGCCTGACGCTCAGTGCGCGGCCAGCGAAAAGTCGATGAAACCGCGCTCGACGTTGGTCGCGTCCAGCCGCACCCGAACCTGCTGACCCACCCGCAGCGCGGGCAGCGCACCGGCCAGCCGGCCCTCGGCCGGTGGCGTGAAGGTGCGTACCCAGGCGCCGGCCTCGGACGCGCCCGTGACCAGGCCGTCGAAGGTCTTGCCGATCAGCGGCGCCAGGAACAAGGCGGCCTCGGATTTGCGCATGCGCCGCTCCACCTTGCGGGCCGCGTCCTCCTGCTGGGTGCAGTGCCGTGCCAGGGCTTCGAGCTCGGCAGCGGCATAGGGCGGCGGGCCGCCGGCCAGGCGGGCCTTCATCATGCGCTGGGTGATCAGGTCGGGGTAGCGGCGGTTGGGCGCGGTCGAGTGGGTGTAGTCGCGCTCGGCCAGGCCGAAGTGGCCGATCGGCGTGGCGCCCGGCTGCTCGACCACGTATTCGCCCGCGCCCATCAGCTTGATCACCACCAGCGACAGATCGGGGAAGCGCAAGGGGTCGGCCCGGTGGCGGCGCGCCAGAAAGGCCTCCAGCGCCAGCGCGTCGGGCCGCTCGGGCAGGGTTTCGCCAAATTTCTGCGCCAGTTCGACGATGCCGGCCCAGCGCTCGGGCGAGCGCACCACGCGGCGGATCGACGCGCCGCCGTGGCTGGCCAGGAACAGCGCGGTGCAGGTGTTGGTGGCGATCATCAGCTCGGCGATCAGCTGGCGTGCCCGGTTCTGGGGCTGCTGGCGCAGGTCGACCGCCCGGTCGCCGTCAAATACCACCCGGGGCTGGAAGGTCTCGAATTCGAGCGCGCCCTGGTCGTCCCGGCGCGCACGCATGCGCTGGGCTGCAGCGTCCTGCATGCGCAGTTGGGCGTCCAGGCCCGGCACCGCGCGGGCGGCGGCCGGCAACTCGGCCTGGCCCAGCAGCCAGGCCGCCACTGCGTCGTAGGCCAGCTTGGCGTGGTTGTGCACCCAGGCCCGGCGCACGGTCGGTTCAGTGACCTGGCCGTCAGCGCCGATCACCATCTCGGTGACCAGGGCCAGCCGGTCCTGGCCGGGGTTGAGCGAGCTCAGGTCGGTGGACAAGCGCTCGGGCAGCATCGGGAACACCCGCGCCGAGGTGTAGACCGAGGTGGTGTTGCGCTGGGCGTGGCCGTCGATGGCGCTGCCCTGGGCCACCAGCGCGTCGACATCGGCGATCGCCACGCAGATGCGCACCGCGCCGGCGTCCAGCGTCTGGCTGACGCTGAGCTGGTCCAGGTCACGCGAATCGTCGTTGTCGATCGAGCACCAGGGCAGGGCGCGCAGGTCGGCCACTGCCGGGTCGGCGTCCGGCGCGGGGGCCGTCAGGGCGGCCAATTCGCGCTCGACCGCCGCCGGGAAGTCGGGCGCCAGGCCGCGCTCGATCATCGCCTCGCTGGCCAACTGGGCCAGGTCCTGGCGGGTATATCGGCGGGTTGGGTTCATGGCCGACTGTAGACCCACCGCGCCGGCCGGCGGCGGGTGGGCTCGCGGCTAGCGTGTCAGCGCGCCGTAGACCAGGTTCTGCACCTGCTCGCGGTAGTACTTGCGCAGTTCACCGGGTGCGGCGGTGCCGAAGGCCACCACCAGCTGGGCCTTCGGGTCGGCAAAGTAGCCGGTGCCGTTGGCGCCGTTCCAGCTGTATTCACCCGGGTTGCCCGGCACGGCGGCCAGGCCGGGCTGCAGCCGCACTGCCACGCCCAGGCCGAAGCCGTAGCCGTCCCGGTGCGGCTCCACCGCCGCCACCCGGTTCTGGATCGCGCTGCCCAGGTGGTTGGTGGTCATCAACTGCACGGTGGCCGGGCTGAGCACCTGCTGGCCGTCCAGGCTGCCGCCGTTGAGCATCATCTGACCGAAGCGGATGTAGTCGCCCATGGTGCCGAAGGCGCAGGCGCCGCCGCAGTCGAAGGTGGGCGGCCGGTCGATCGCGGCAATGCTCTGCGGCTTGCCGTCCAGCGGGTTCTGCGGCAGCGGCCGCGCCACCCGGGCGCGCTGGGCCTCGGTCAGGCGGAAGGTGGTGTCATTCATCTTCAGCGGGCCCCACAGGGTCTCGGCCAGGTGGCCACCCAGGGGCTTGCCGGTGATCTTCTCGACCACCGCGCCCAGCACGTCGAAGGACAGGCTGTACTCGAACACCGTGCCCGGCTGGTAGACCAGCGGCAGCGCGGCCAGCTTGTCGGCCATCTCGGCGGCGCTGCCCATATGGCTGGCGGCATTGCCACTGGGCCAGAGTGCGGCCATCGGGCTGCTGCTGTCAGGCCGGCCGCCATAGGTCAGGCCGGCGGTATGGCGGAACAGGTCGTGGATCAGGATCGGCCGCTTGGGCGCCTCGAGCGTGAACTTGCCATCGGCCGCGGGCACGCCCACCTGTGCCTTGGCATAGGCGGGCAGGTAGTCCGACAGCCGGCTCTGCAGCGGCAGCCGCGCCTGCTCGGTCAGAACCAGGGCGCCCACCGCCGCCATCGGCTTGGTCATCGACGCCAGCTGGTAGATCGTGTCGGTGGTGGCCGGCAGCCCCTTGGCCTTGTCGGCAAAGCCGAAGGCCTTGAAATACACCAGCTTGCCCTCGCGCGCGATGGCCACCACCGCGCCCGGCAGGCGGTTGCGCTCGATCTCGCCGCTGAAGAAGGCGTCGATGCGGCGCAGCCGCTCGGCCGACATGCCCACGCTCTCGGGCGCGGCGCTGGGCAAGGGTTGGGCGGCCGCTGGCAGGCCGAGGGCCAGGGTCAGGGTGGCCAGGGCGGCCAGGGCAGGGGATGAGGTCATTCAGGTCTCCGTTGTCGGTCTTGGCAGGGTTCCCGCAGACGATAGCGCATCGCCCGCCTGCGGCGCATCGGGTGGCACCGGAGGGTCGCGCGGCGCCGCGGTCGGGCCGGTGACACCGCGCCGGCACTGGCCCTTGCTACATTGGTCCATCGGCCCCGCCCTGTGCTGGCGGGGCGGCATCACGGGGCGGGGCGATGGCACAGGTTGACGGAACGGCGGGGATGGCAGGCAGCCTGGCGGCGGCGGGCGAGGTGCTGGCGCGGCTGCGCGGGCTGTTCGACGGCGCGGTGCGGCAGGTGGCCGGCGCTTGCGCCGTGGACGGCCGGCTGGATGCGGCCCGCCTGGACGCGCGCCAGGTGGTCTGCCACGAGCTGGCCCTGGCCAGTGCCGACCTGCTGGCTGCCGAAACCGTGGTGGCGCAGGGCGCGGGCGCATCGGCACGCGACGCCGGCCTGGCGCTGGCCTTTGCGGTGGAGGCGGTGGGCGTGGTGCTGGCCCGGCTGGAGACGGTCGCGCTCGAGGCCGGTGCCGACCTGCAGGCGCTGCGCAGCCTGGCGGCCGAGGCCGCGCTGACCCAGCTGCGCCGCAGTGCGCTGGGCGCCGACGCGCTGGCCGCGCTGGGCCTGGCCGTGGCACGGGACGACAGCGAGATCGGCCCGGTGGCGCTGGACGAGGCCACCACGCTGGCGCGCGACGCCTTTCGCCGCTTTGCCGCCGAGGTGGTGGCGCCGCTGGCCGAGGCGATCCACCGCGACAACCTGACCGTGCCCGAATCGCTGCTGCAGCCGATGCGCGAGATGGGCGTGTTCGGCCTGGCCATCCCCGAGGCCTATGGCGGCCATGCGCCCGAGGGCACGGATGCCGCGCTGACCATGATCGCGGTGACCGAGGCGCTGTCCGAGGCCTCGCTGGCCGCCGCCGGCAGCCTGATCACCCGGCCCGAGATCCTGGCCCGGGCGCTGCTGGCCGGCGGCACCGCCGAGCAGAAGCAGCATTGGCTGCCGCGCCTGGCCGCCGGCGACCCGCTCTGCGCCATCGCCATCACCGAACCCGACTATGGGTCGGACGTGGCCAGCCTGGTGTTCAAGGGCAGCCCCGCGCCGGGCGGCTGGCGCCTGAACGGCGCCAAGACCTGGTGCACCTTCGCCGGCAAGGCCGGGGTGCTGATGGTGGTCACCCGCACCGACCCCGACCGCCGCCTGGGCCACCGGGGCCTGAGCCTGATGCTGGTGGAAAAGCCCGGCTTCGACGGGCACGAATTCGACATCACCCAGCCCGGCGGCGGGCGGCTGCGCGGCCGCGCCATCCCCACCATCGGCTACCGCGGCATGCATTCCTTCGAGCTGGCCTTCGAGGATTTCTTCGTGCCCGACAGCCATGTGATCGGCGGCACCGCCGGCCTGGGCCAGGGCTTCTACTACACCATGGCCGGCATGGTGGGCGGCCGCCTGCAGACCGCCGGCCGCGCCGCCGGGGTGATGCGCGCGGCACTCAGCGCAGCGGTGCGCTATGCCCAGGACCGCCAGGTCTTTGACGCGCCCTTGATCAGCTACCCGCTGACCCAGGTCAAGATTGCCCGCATGGCCGCGCGCCTGGCGGCCTGCCGGCAGCTGGCCTATGCGGTGGGCCGGCGCCTGGACACCCCGTCCGGCCGGATGGAGGCCAGCCTGGTCAAGCTGCTGGCCTGCCGCTCGGCCGAGCTGGTGACGCGCGAGGCGCTGCAGATCCACGGCGGCATGGGCTATGCCGAAGAGTCGCCGGTCAGCCGCTATTTCGTCGACGCCCGGGTGTTGTCGATCTTTGAGGGCGCCGAGGAGACGCTGGCACTGAAGGTGGTGGCGCGCGGCCTGCTGGACGCGGCGCTGGCGCGATGACCCAGCCCCCCATCCTGGCCGGCCTGCGCCTGGTCGAGGCCTCGGCCTTCGTGG
>JAYUQJ010000374.1:0-9088 GCA_043756825.1 Betaproteobacteria bacterium
GTCTCCAACAGCAGCTTGACATAGTCGAAGCGCGCGGCTTCATTGGCCGGGTCGATGGCCACCGCCTGTTGCAGCCGCGCCAGCGCCGAGTCCAGGTCGCCCTCAGCCTCCAGGCCTTCGGCCTCTTCGATCTCGGCCTCGGCCTCCAGCGCCTGCTCGGTGGGCACGTGGCGGTCGAGAAACTCTCGGATCTGGGCCTCGGGCAAGGCGCCGACAAAGCCGTCCACCGGCTGGCCGTCCTTGAACATCACGCAAAAGGGAATCGAGCGCACACCGAAGGCCTGGCTCAACTGGGCCGAGATCTCGGGCTGGTCGTCGCTGTTCAATTTGGCCAGCTTGAAGCGGCCGGCATAGGCCGCTTCGACCTTCTCCAGCAGCGGGCCCAGGGTGCGACAGGGACCGCACCAGGGCGCCCAGATGTCGAGCAGCACCGGCTGCTGCATCGAGGCCTGGATCAGCTCGGCTTCAAAATTCTGGATCGTGATGTCGCTCATGGTTCAGCCGAATGCAATATGGGTTGTTTGAGGAAGGCGGCTCGACGCCTGGGCAAGAGCGGCCAGTTGAGGCCGGCCAACTACAATTCAATGTTCATCCCGATCCCCCGGAGCCCCCTTGGCGCAAGCGACCGACCTACAGCCCGCGCCCGCAGTGCGCCCCGACCAGCCGCCCGGCCCGCCCGCCCCCGGGTCGCCGGTAGCGGTGCAGGTCGGTGTGCTGATGGGGTCCAGCAGCGATTGGGAGACCCTGCGGCCGGCAGCCCGGATTCTCGCCGAGTTTGGCATCGCCCACGAATGCCGGGTGGTGTCGGCCCACCGCATGCCCGACGACATGTTTGCCTATGCCGAGACGGCCGCCGGCCGCGGCCTGGTGGCCATCATCGCCGGCGCTGGCGGTGCCGCTCACCTTCCCGGCATGTTGGCCGCCAAGACCACCGTGCCCGTACTCGGTGTGCCGGTGGCCAGCAGGCACCTGTCGGGGGTGGATTCACTGCATTCGATCGTGATGATGCCCAAGGGCATCCCGGTGGCCACTTTTGCCATCGGCGCCGCCGGCGCGGCCAATGCCGCGCTGTTCGCGGTGGCGATGCTGGCCACCACCGACCCGGCCTTGCGCCAGCGGCTGGACCACTACCGGGCGCGCCAGACCGCCGCTGCCCGGGCCATGAGCGCGGAGTTGACATGAGCAAGAAAACCGTGCTGCCCGGCGCCACGCTGGGCGTGATGGGCGGCGGTCAGTTGGGCCGGATGTTCGTGCAGGCAGCGCAGCGCCTGGGCTACTTCACGGCCGTGCTGGATGCCGACCCGACCTCGCCGGCCGGCCTGGTGGCGCAATACCACGTTGCCACCGATTACCTGGACGAACAGGGCCTGGCTCAGTTGATGCAACGCTGCGAGGCCATCACCACCGAGTTCGAGAACGTGCCGGCCGGGGCACTGATCACCCTGGGCGCCTACCGCCGGGTCTCGCCCAGTGCCGACACGGTGGCCACCTGCCAGGACCGGGCGTCGGAGAAGGCCTGCTTCCGTCAGTGCGGCGTGCCCTGCGCAGCCTATGCCCTGATCGACACCGACGAGCGCCTGGCGGCGGTGCCCGATGCGCTGCTGCCCGGCATCCTCAAGACCGCCCGGCTGGGCTATGACGGCAAGGGCCAGCGCCAGGTCGCCGACCGGGCGCAGCTGGCGGACGCCTGGCAGGCCCTGGGCCGAACCCCCTGCGTGCTGGAGCAGAAGCTGGCGCTGAGGCTGGAGCTGAGCGTGGTGGTGGCGCGCGGCGCCGACGGGCACAGCGTGCAGTTGCCGGTCCAGCAGAACCTGCACCGGGACGGCATCCTGGCCGTGACCCAGGTGCCCGCGCCCGACGCATCGCCGGCGCTGCAGCAACAGGCCGCCGCCGCCGCCGCCCGCCTGGCCGAGGCCATGGACTATGTGGGCGTACTCTGCGTCGAGTTCTTCGTGCTCGGCGACGGCAGCCTGGTGGCCAACGAGATGGCACCGCGCCCGCACAACTCGGGCCACTGGTCGATCGACGGCAGCGACTGCAGCCAGTTCGACCTGCAGGTGCGCAGCCTCACCGGCCTGCCGCTGCCGGCACCGCGCCAGCATTCGGCGGCGGTGATGCTGAACTTGATGGGCGACCTGTGGTTCCGCTGCGGCCCGGCCGAGCAAGCCCCGGACTGGGCGGCGCTGCTGGCCCTGCCCGGGGTGCATCTGCACCTTTACGGCAAGGCCAGTGCCCGGCCCGGCCGCAAGATGGGCCACCTCACCGTCACCGCCGCCGACGCCGTCGCCGCGCGCGCCACTGCCTTGCAGGCCGCAGGCCTGCTGGGCCTGCCGGCCTTCTGACGCCGATGCCATTGCTCGACGGCGGGCAAGCCCCGGCCCTAGCCGCTGCTGCCCGGCATCTGGCCGAAGGCCAGCTGCTGGCCTTTGCCACCGAGACGGTGTACGGCCTGGGCGCACGCGCCGACAACGATGCAGCGGTGCGGGCCATCTTCCAGGCCAAGGGTCGGCCCGCGGACCACCCGCTGATCGTGCATGTGGCCGATCGGGCCCGGGCCGCGCCTTTCGTGGCCTGGACCGGCGCCACTGCGCCGGCCATGCTGGACCGGCTGCTGGAGGCCTTCTGGCCCGGACCGCTGACGGTGATCGTGCCACGCGCCGCCGGCCTGGGCGGCGCGGCAGCCGGCGGCCAATCCACCATCGGCCTGCGTTGCCCGTCTCACCCCGTGGCGCAATCCCTGCTGAAAGCGGCGGCGGCACTCGGCGTGCCTGGGGTGGCGGCGCCCAGCGCCAACCTGTTCGGGCGCGTCAGCCCCACTTGTGCGGCCCATGTGGTGCAGGAGTTTGGCGACGGCCTGTGGGTGCTGGACGGCGGCCGCTGCACGCTCGGCATCGAATCCACCATCATCGATCTGAGCCGGGGCGCACCGGTGCTGCTGCGCCCCGGCGTGCTCACCCGCGACCGCCTGGAACATGCCCTGGGGCAGGCGCTGTTGGCCGCCGACCGGCAAGCGCCGCGCGCGCCCGGCACCCTGGCAGCGCACTATGCGCCCAGCGCCCGGCTTCGGCTCTGGTCGGCGCCAGCGCTGGCTGAGGCCCTGCAGCGCTCGGAAACCTGGCCGGCGGGGCTGGCGGTATATTCCCGCCGGGTTGGCGCCATGCCGGCCGGCCTGCACTGGACCGCCATGCCCGACGATCCGGCAGCGGTGGCGCATGAGTTGTTCGCAGTCCTGCGCCGGCTCGACGCCGACGGCGTGGCCGAGATCTGGGTCGAGCAGCCCCCCGGCCATGCGGCCTGGGAAGGTGTCACCGACCGGCTGCGGCGCGCGGCCACTGCCACCCCCTGAACCGGCCCCCCACTTGGTGCCGGTGCCTTGTTTTGATGATGGAAATCCGATGACTTTTTCGAGCGATATGCGCCGCCTCGGCGCGCGGGTTCTGGCCCCGGTGGCACTGGCGGCAGCGCTGCTGGCAGCCTGCGGCGGCGGCACCTCGCAAGTGGAGGCCTTCAAACCCGACCGGCTGATCGTGCTGGGTGACGAGAACAACATGATCGAGGATTCTGTCGATGCCGAGGGCAAGCACGACGGCTTCAAGTACAACATCAACGACCGCAGCGGCACCGCCACCGGCAAGTGCCTGGCCCTGCCGACCATGGCCCAGAGCGTGGCTTCGCTTTATGGCTATGCCTTCGAGCAATGCAATCCCGCGGCGATCACCGCCAAAGCCTTCATCCTGGCAAGACGGCATGCCAAGGTCGGTGACCCGCTCACCGGGCTGGCCCAGCAGCTCAGCGCCAGGCCCGACCTGGGCAAGACCGACCTGGTGATGGTGATGATCGGCGGCAATGACATCATCGAACTCTATGAGCGCACCCTCGGCGGCTTGAGCCAGGCCGATGCGGTGGCCGAGATCCGGCGCCGTGGCGGATTGGCCGCCGAGCAGGTCAACCAGGTGCTGGCCACCGGCGCGCGCGCCCTGGTGATCACGGTGCCTGACCTCGGCCTCAGCCCCTACGCGGTCAATGCCCAGCTGGGCAAGGCCGGCGCGGCTGCCCTGCTGGCCAACCTGAGCGCTGAATTCAACGCCTACCTGCGCATCGGCATCGACGCCTCGCGCTTTGACGGCCGCAACTACGGGCTGGTGTTGGCCGACGACATCGTGGCCGCGATGTCCAGGCTGCCGGCGTCCTTCCTGACCGCGCCGTCGGTGGCGTCGGCGGCGGCCTGTGCCATCGCCTCCGGACAGAGCGCGGAAGCCGTTGCCTCTGCGCTGCTGGCATGCAACACCACCAATCTGGTCACGGCGGCAAACACGGCCTCGCACCTGTGGGCCAGCGACCGGCACATCGGCCCGGCCGCGCATGCCCGCATCGGCGCGCAGGCGCAGTCGCGCGCCGCCACCAACCCGTTTTGAACCTCAGTCCGGCACAGCGGCGCGGCGCGCACGCCAGGTGCGCACCAGGATCGTCGATGCCAGGACCAGCGTGACGGCATTGGCCAGGATGATCGGCCAGGCGCCCAGCGCCAGGCCATAGACCAGCCACAGCAGCACGCCCAGCGTGAAGGCGCTGTACATGCTGATCGAGATGCCGGCCAGATCGGGCGAACGAAAGGTCTGCCAGGCCTGGGGCACGAAAGACGCGGTGGTGAGCGAGGCGGCCAGGTAACCCAGCCATTGGGTATCGATCTGCATGGGTGGGTGGCCCTGGCGCTGCGTGCGCAGCCAACGCCCCGGCAATAGGTGATCCGTATAAACCCTGAATCTTGCCATACAGGGCTGAACCTTTCGTGGGCCATGGCATGGCCGGCCGGCTCCTCGCGGCCACTGGGCCACCGCTACACTTTGCCCCGCCATGACCGCCTGCCTGCTCGCCCTCGACACCTCGACCGACAGGCTGGCCGCCGCCCTGGTGTGGCCGGGTGCCGA
The DNA here is from genome assembly GCA_043756825.1 of Betaproteobacteria bacterium. Classification (GTDB taxonomy): domain Bacteria; phylum Pseudomonadota; class Gammaproteobacteria; order Burkholderiales; family Burkholderiaceae_C; genus Pseudaquabacterium. The sequence goes on from JAYUQJ010000374.1 coordinate 4,929, forward strand.
CGGCCCGGCCAGCCCGCGTCCGGTGTGCCTGAACGAGGCCGGCGGGGCGGCGGCTTCGAGCCGCCTGATACCGGCCCTGATGGGCCTGCTGGCCGACCAGGGCCTGACGCTGCGCCAGGTTCTGGCGATTGCCTTTGGCCGGGGGCCCGGCGCCTTCACCGGCTTGCGCACGGCCTGCGCGGTGGCCCAGGGGCTGGCATTGGCCCATGAGACGCCCCTGCTGCCGATCGACAGCCTGATGATCGTGGCCGAGGACGCGCGCTGCCAGGCCGGCGCCACCACCGATCCGGGTGGCACCGCCGACTGGTGGGTGGCGATGGACGCCCGCATGGACGAAGCCTATGCCGCCGCCTACCGGCATGGCCCGGCGGGCTGGACGGTGCGCGTCGCGCCGCAGCTGTGGACCCTGCCGGCTTTGTCGGCGGCCTGGACCGACGCCCCGCCTGCTCGAGTGGCCGGCAGCGCGATCGAGGCCTTTGCCGGCCGCCTGCCCTGGGGCAATGCCCATTGCGTGCCCCACTGCGGCGACCGCGCCGGCGCGCTGGCCCGCCTGGCCCAGGCTGCCTGGCAGCAGGGCTGCGCCATCGCACCCGACCTGGCCCTGCCACTCTACCTGCGCGACAAGGTGGCCCTGACCAGCGCCGAGCGCGCGCTGCGCCAGCCGGCAGCGTCAGCCGCCGCGAACGCAGCATGAATGCGGTGCTGCGACCGGGCCCGGCGGTCTGGCACCGGCCGATGGTCGCCGACGACATCGCCCAGGTGCTGGCGATCGAGCTGCAGGCCTATCCCTTCCCCTGGGCGCGTGGCAATTTCAGGGATTCGCTGGCGGCCGGCTACCGGGCCGAATTGCGCCTGGATGCGCATGACCGGCTGCTGGCCTATTCACTGGCACTGCCCGGCTTCGAGGAAATGCACCTGCTCAACCTGACTGTCGCACCGGCAGTGCAGCGGGCCGGCCACGGCCAGGCCCTGGTGCGCCGGCTTCAGGCCGACGCACGGGCCCGGGGCGACGGGGCGCTGTGGCTGGAGGTGCGCCCCAGCAACCTGGCCGCGCGAGCGCTGTACCGGCAGATGGGCTTTGCCGAAGTGGGCTTGCGGCGCGGCTACTACCCGGCTGCGGCCTCAAAGCGCGAAGACGCGCTGGTGCTGCGCCAGGACCTGCGCCTGGTGCTGACCGCCAGAGATGCCGGCGCGCCGGGCGGTGCGCCATGAGCGGCCAGGACCGTTGGCCGGCGCGCCAGCAGGCCATGCTGCGCGAAATGGGCCTGCGACTGTGGCTGCCGCCGGGCGAAACCGGGGCGATGGCCGGTGCAATGGCCGGTGCAACGGCCGGTGCAACGGCCGGTCGCAACCCAGCCGCCAGCGCTGCGGCACCGGACCGCCCTGCCCCGCCCGACCCGGTTGCCGGCCTGGCGCCGCGCCCGCCGGCGCGCGCCACGACCTTGATTCCGGCGCTGGCGGGCACAGCCCTCGCCGGCCGGCCTGAACCGGGCAACGCAAGCAGCGCCGCCAGCGCCAGCGGCCAGGCCCCGGACGCGTTGGACACCCTGGCGCTGCAGGCGGCCGTGGCGGCCTGCAGCGCCTGCGGGCTGTGCCAGACCCGCCGACAGGCCGTTTGGGGCGGCGGCGTCAGCCCGGCCGACTGCATGGTCATCGGCGACCCGCCCGACACCGACGAAGACAGCCTGGGCCTGCCCTTTGCCGGTGAGGCCGGCCAGTTGCTGGACCGCATGCTGTTCGCGATCGGCTTGAGCCGCCAGGCCGACGTCCCCGGTCGCCCGGTCTTCACCACCAACGTGCTCAAGTGCAGCCCACCGCGCAACCGCCTGCCCAGCGCGGCCGAACTGGCGCAATGCCAGCCCTTCCTGCAGCGCCAGGTGGCACTCGTCAAGCCGCGGGTGATCCTGGCGATGGGGCGCTTCGCGGTGCAATCCCTGCTGGGCGGTGACCTGCCGGTCGGCAAGCTGCGTGGCCGGGTACATGACTGGCAGGGTGTGCCGCTGGTCGTCACCCACCACCCGGCCTTTTTGCTGCGCCAGCCGCAATGCAAGGCCGAGGCTTGGCAAGACCTGTGTCTGGCGGCACAGCTGCTGGACGCCGAGTCGGCCTGATGCCGCAGGTCGGGCCTTCTGCGGCCCGCGCTGCGGGCTCAGGGACCGAGCGGACTTCGAGCGTGGCCGGGCGACGCGCCGACGCGTGCCCGACCCAGGCAGAAATTCAGGCCTTGGGCGCCTTGGCCGCCTTGACCGGGCGTTTCCAGCTGGCGATGGACACTTGCTTGCCGCGCGCCACGGTCAACTGACCGGCCGGGGTGTCCTTGCTGACCGTGCTGCCGCCGCCCACGGTGCCGCCGTCGGCGATCGTGACAGGGGCGATCAGCACGCAGTTGCTGCCGATGTGCACATCGTTGCCGATCACGGTGCGGTGCTTGTTGGCACCGTCGTAATTGGCGGTGATGCTGCCGGCGCCGTAGTTGACGCGCTCGCCCACCGTCGCATCGCCCAGGTAGGCCAGGTGGTTGGCCTTGGCACCGCGCGCCAGGGTGGAGTTCTTGACCTCGACGAAATTGCCGATGTGCACCTCGGGCCCCAGGTCGGCACCGGGGCGCAGACGGGCATAAGGCCCGACCAGGGCGCCGGCCCCCACCTGGGCGCCCTCGATATGGGTAAAAGGGTGGATCACCGCGCCAGCGCCGATCACCGCATCGCGGATCACGCAGTGGGCGCCGATGCGCACCTCGTCACCCAGCCGCACCCTGCCCTCAAAGACGCAGCCGACATCGATCTCACAATCCTGGCCGTGCTGCAGGCTGCCGCGCAGGTCGAAGCGCGCCGGGTCGGCCAGGCGCACGCCGGCTTCGAGCAGGGCGTCGGCTTGGCGGCGCTGCAGGCGGCGCTCCAGGTCGGCCAGTTGCACCGGGCTGTTCACCCCCAGCACCTCGGTTTCGTCCGCCGCCTGGGTGGCCACCACCGGCACGCCCTCGGCCACGGCCATGGCCACGATGTCGGTCAGGTAGTACTCGCCCTGGGCGTTGTCGTTCTTGAGCGCGGCCACCCAGCGCTTGAGCGCGCCGGTCGGCGCGGCCATCATGCCGGTGTAGACCTCGCGGATCTCGCGCTGCGCCGGGCTGGCATCCTTGTGCTCGACGATACCCAGCACCGCGCCGTCGTCGCCGCGCAGGATGCGGCCGTAGCCGCTGGCATCGGCCAGCACGATGGTCAGCAGCGCCAGGCGCTGGCCGCCACAGGCATCGGCCAGGGCCCGGGCCGTGGCCGCAGCGATCAAGGGCACGTCGCCATTCAGGATCAGGGTGCTGCCCTGCGCGGCCAGGTGCGGCGCCACCTGGGCCACGGCATGCCCCGTGCCCAATTGCGGGATCTGGCGCACCGACCTGGCGCTGGCGCTGCCGCTGGCAATGGCAGACTCCACCGCTTCGGCGGCGTGGCCGGTGATCACCCAGGTGGGGTGATCGCCCAGACCGGCGATGGTGGCCAGCACATGCGACAACAGTGGCTGGCCGGCCAGGCGGTGCAACACCTTGGGGTGGCGCGACTTCATGCGCGTGCCCCGACCTGCGGCCATGATCACGATGTCAAGGGTATGTGTATCCAGCGACATGAGGGAGCCTGTCTTGATGCGTTGGGGTTGGATTATCGTGTGCCTGCTGCCCTGCCTGGTGGGCTGCAGCGCCGTGCGGGCGAGCTACAACCAGGGGCCTTTGCTGGCCTATTGGTGGCTGGATGGCTATGTCGACTTCAATGCCGAGCAGGCCCAGCGGGTCAAGCTTGCATTGGAAGACTGGTTTGTCTGGCACCGGACCACCCAGCTCCCTGAGTACGCCCAGGCCCTGGCCGAACTGCAGGTTCAGGCCGCCGACAATGTCAGCGCCGCGCAGATCTGCAGCCAGGTGCAGGCCTGGCGGCTGCGCGCCGAACGGGCCTATGAACATGCGCTGCCTGCCATCGCCGACCAGGTGCGCCAGCTCACCCCAGAACAAGTGCGCCGTATCGAGCGCCAGCAGCGCAAGAAACTGGCTGAGGCCGAAGCCGATTACCACCAGGACGACCCCGCAGAGCGCCAGAAGGCGGCGCTCAAACGCAGCGTGGACCGCGCCGAGACCCTGTTCGGAAAGCTCAATCCGACCCAGTTGCAGTTGCTGC
>JAYUQJ010000375.1:0-9048 GCA_043756825.1 Betaproteobacteria bacterium
TTGTTCTAGAACGCAATGTTCTGGTGCGGCTGGCAGGAATCGAACCCACGACCCCTTGGTTCGTAGCCAAGTACTCTATCCAGCTGAGCTACAGCCGCGCAGCCTCGGAGTATACGTTATTTTCGGCTTGCAAGCCTGTGCCGAGATTGGACAGTGGGGCGAGCGCTCGAGTCGCTCTTACCGAGTAACCGAGAAGCTCAGTCGATCAATGCAGCTGCGTGCAGGCTGGCGTAGGCGCGCTCGGCGTCGCCCTCGGCCGCAGCCACCGTGGCAAGCGCCCGCCAGGCCTGGCGGCGGGCCCGGGGCGGCAGTGTGGCGGCGTGGGCGGCAAGCTCCAGGGGTGGACGCGCCTTGCCCCAGAGCTGTCGCTCCACCAGCACCGCGCCGGCCGCCGCCTGAACCGCCGCTTCCGTGACAAAACTGCGCTGCGCAGCCTCTACCCTGGGCAGCCAGTCGACCGCTATGCCGCCACTCGCGTCGGCCAGCGCCAACGCCAGTTCGGCACGGCCGTCGGGCTCTTGCGCATCCAGGCGCTCCCAGAGCGGGCGCAGCCAGGCTCTGCCGTCCTCGGCCGATCCCAGCACCGCCGCCCGCCTTGCGGCGCGCGCCACCACATAGGGGTCGCGGTGATCTGCGCCGTCGAATTGCTGCCAGGTATGGCGCAATTGCTCGATGTCGTGCGGCGCATCCAACGCCTCGACGGCCAAAGATCGCAACAAGCCTTGTGCCGCAGCCGGCGAAAAGGCCTGGTGATTGGCCAGCAGGCGCGCGGTATGCAGGGCCTCTAGCGGGCGGCGCGCCAGCCGCGCCGATTGCAGCTTCAGGCGCAGTGCCTGGGTGCGGCGCGCCACGCCGGGGCCCAGCTCGGCCAGCAGGGCTTCGGCGCGCTGGGCGTTGCGGTCGTCCAGCGCCCATTCAGTGGCCACCAGACGAGCACCGTCGTCGACAGCGGTGCTGCCGCTGCGCCTGCCAGGCTGCAACACCGCCTGCATCAGGGCGTCGCGCCGGCCCTTATCCTGCAAGCGGTGCAGGCTGGCAGCAGCCAGCAAGCGCGCCAGGCGTTCAAAAGTGGCATCGGCCACCAGTATCGGCACGTCAAGACACAGCGCCATCGCCCGCTCCGCGGCCTTGTGCGCGCGGCCGTAGCGCGCCGCCAAGTACTCCACATGCGCCTCGCGCAGTGCAGCCTGGGCGGCCCGCTCCAGGCGCAGACCGCGCCATTCGCGCGCCCGCGCCGGCAAGGCCAGCAGTCCATTCACTGCATGCACCGCAGTGACGATGGCAAAGCCCAGGGCCAGCGCCGCGAGCACGAAGAAATTGAGTGACAGGTCGATGCGCCAACCCGCCCAGTAGACCGAGACCAGCCCGTCGTTGTCGCCCAAGGTGAGGGCGGCCACCACGGCTACTGCAAACAGCAGTAACAACCAGATGATGGTGCGCATGCCGCTACCGGCCCGCCTGCGCCGCAGCCAGCGCGGCCAGCGACTCGTCGGGCCGCGGCAGGTTGAGCTGGCGCGCCTGGCTCGCCACCTGACGCACCAGATCGGCTGCCAGCACGGTACGCCTGACGCTGCGATCAAAGTAACGGTCCAGCATGGACAGCACATCGCGAAGGTCAGCCTGCACCGCGTCGAATTGCCGCGACAGCAACGCCAGCCTTGCATTGAGCAGGCGCAACTTGAGGTTCTCGCGCAGGAACCAGGCCTGCTCTGGCGCGATCAGCATGGCGTCGGGGTTGTCGATGCGCGTCACACGCACCAGATTGCGCACCTCCGACCAGACCCGTCTGCCACCATTGAACCAGCTGTCGGTAACCCAGGCCCAGCCCTGTCCCAGGCGGGTCGCAGCGGTCGGCGCGGCCTTGCCGGGCTGGCCTGCCTGCGCCACGCTGCCGGCGCTGCTGGCCACAGGCGCAGCCGCCACTGCGGCGTTGCGGCGCTCGGCCTGGGCCAGCATGGGCAGTTCGTCCACCAGGCGCACCGCCTCATCGAGCTTGATGCTCAGAGAGGCCATGTCGCTGACCGCCACCGCTTGTACCCGGTCCAGGTCGCGCGCCAGGGCACGGCGCACCCGCTCGACCCGTGGCTGGTTGATGCGCGACAAGCGCGCTTCGGCCTGCCGCAGGGCTGCGGCCAGCGGCTCGGCGCCGCCGGTGATCGCGCTCTGCTGCACCGCCACCCGCAGTGCCGCGTCGATGTCGGCCAGCATGTTCTCGTCGCGCGATCGGGACAGCTGCTGGATCAGGTCTTCCAGCTGCGAGCGCTGCAACACGGTCTCGGCCAGCCGCCCATCGAGCAGGCTGACCTTGGATTCCATCGCCCGAACGCTCTCCTGGGCCTGCTTGGACAAGGCCAGTGCCTCGATCGCCTGGCCCTGGCTGTCCTGCTGGCGACGCACCAGCTCCTGTTCAAGCGACTTGATGCGCTGCTGCCCGGTGAGTGCCAGCACCAGGGCCACCAGCGCCAGCACCCCCAGGGCGGCCAGCATCCAGGGCATTACCGCCAGGACCGGCGTTGGCACCGGGGACAAAGACCCGGCGGTGACGCTGTCGGGCGCCGCGCCGGGCGTCGCTGCAGCAGCGGTGTGGGGGGCAGCAGCGTTGTCGGTCACGGGGGGATAGATGAGCCGCCGGATTGTATCGGTGGCGCCTGGCCGGGCAGACCCCTTGCCCCCGTCGGCAACCAGGTGCGCAAGGCCAGCGCCACCGCGTCGGGCGTGGGGTCGCACAGGTCCACCCGGCCCAGCCCCAGCGCACGCGCAGCGCCGGCAATGCGGCCATGGGTAGCCAGCGCCTGGTGCGCGGCCCAGGCCTGGCCGGGCGGCAGCCACGCGGGCAGATAACCCACCGCCTCACTGCTGCTGAGCAGCCACAGGTAGGACGCCGGCGCATCCAGCACCGCCTGCAGCCGGCGCCGCGCCGAGGTGTCCAGCACCACCCTGGAGCGCCGGTAGGCTTCGACAAAATGCACCGCTGCACCGTGCTGGCGCAGCACATCGGCCAGCCAGTCGCGCCCGCCCTGGCCGCGCACGATCAGGGCCTGCCGGCCCGCCCAGTCCTGACCGGCCAGGGCTTGCCACAGGGCTTCACTGTCGAATGACCCGGCATAGCCGGCATCCAGCCGTCCCGGGGTGCAGATCTGCGCTGCCGGCACACCGGCAGCCAGCAGGGCCCGGTAGGTGCCGGGGCCGGTACCCGCGGCCAGCGTTGCCGCAGGCCAGGGGCAGTGGGCCGGCTGCAGCTCAAAAAAGCGCTCAGCCGCATTCGGGCTGACGAACATCACCAGCGCCTTGTCGGCCAAGCCCTGCCAGGCGGCCAACACCGGCCCGGCCTCGGGCGCAGGTTCGATGGCCAGCAAGGGCAAGGCCAGTGCGGGCAAGCCCCGCGCCGCCAGCTGCGCCACCCAGGCATCGGCCTGCGGCTGCGGCCGCGTGACCAGCAGCGTCGGGCCGGATGCTGCCCGTCCGGTCAAGACAGGGGCAAGTCCAGGTAATGCTGCGCGCCCAGGGCCGCCAGTTGCACCGCGGCATGCTCGCCCAGGGCGGTGGCAGCAGCGGTGGCCTCGGCCCCACCATCGGCATGCGGTGGCAGCCGGGCCACCCGGGCCGCCGCCTGGGTGCGCAGCAGCGGCCGGCGCAGATCGCGGGCATCGCCCAGCGCCGCCTCGATCACCAGCGCATCGCCCTGCCAGGTGGCGTGCGCCGCCAGCGGCATGCTGCAACTGCCGCCCAGGGCCCGCGACACGGCCCGCTCGGCATGCACTGCCAGCCAGGTGGCGGGGTCGACCAAGGCGCCCAGCAGGGCCCGCAGGCCCTGTGCGTCGGCGCGCACCTCGATGCCCAGCGCGCCCTGGCCGGCTGCCGGCAGCATCTCAGCGGCGTCAAAGGCCTGGCGGATGCGCCCAGCCAGCCCCAGGCGCTTGAGCCCGGCAGCGGCCAGCACGATGGCGTCGAAGCCCCCTTCGTCGAGCTTGCGCAGGCGCGTGTCCAGGTTGCCGCGCAGGGGCTCGATCTGCAGGTCGGGCCGGCAGGCCAGCAATTGCACCACCCGGCGCAGGCTGGACGTGCCGACCACCGCGCCCTGCGGCAATGTGGCCAGGCTGGCGTAGCGCGGGCACACCAGCGCGTCGCGCGGGTCTTCGCGCTCGAGCACGGCTGCCAGCACGAAGCCGTCGGGCAGCGCCATCGGCACGTCCTTGAGCGAGTGCACGGCCAGGTGAGCACGGCCTTCTTCGAGTGCCAGCTCCAGTTCCTTGACGAACAGGCCCTTGCCGCCCACCTTGCTGAGCGCGCGGTCCAGGATCTGGTCGCCCCGGGTGGTCATGCCCAGCAAGCCCACCTGCAGGCCGAAGCGGCGTACCAGCAATTCGCGCACGAACTCGGCCTGCCACAACGCCAGGCGGCTTTCGCGGGTAGCAATCAACAGCGGGCTGGCACTTGGATCCATCATGATGATCGGATTATCGCCAGCAGCGTGACCGGCCCGGCCTGGCCGGTGACGCCGGGCTGATAGCATCGCCACAGCGAGCCGATGTGTAATTTAGTTACAAAATCTGGAGAGAGCCATGGCCAAACCTGCGGCTGCAGAACTGCCTGCCCCGAGAAGCGCACGCGCCGGCAATTCTTCTGTAAAGCCCAGCCCGTCCGAGGATGCTGCGGCAAAGAACAAACCGCTGATGGAAGACATCCGGTTACTGGGCCGCATCCTGGGCGACGTGATCCGAGAGCAGGAGGGCAAAGAGGCCTTCGAGCTGATCGAGCGGGTACGCCAGCTGTCGGTGGCCTACCGGCTGAAAAAAGACGCCTCGGCCGGTCGGGTGCTGGACCGCTTGCTGAAGAACCTGTCGAACGACCAGACGGTGAGCGTGATCCGTGCCTTCAGCTACTTCTCCCACCTGGCCAATATCGCGGAGGACCGGCACCATGTGCGCCGCCGCCTGCACCATGAGCGCCAGGGCCACCAGCAGGAGGGCTCGCTGGGCCTGAGCTTCGAGCGCCTGCATCTGGCCGACGTGCGCGCGGCCGACGTGGTGCGCATGCTGCAGCAGGCCTATATCGCACCGGTGCTCACCGCCCACCCCACCGAAGTGCAGCGCAAGAGCATCCTGGACGCCGAGCGCGCGGTGGCCGAATTGATCGGCGAGCGCGACGGTCTGCACACCGACCGGGAACGCCGTGCCAACGAGGCCCTGGTGCGAGGGCGCATCACCCAACTGTGGCAGACCCGCATGCTGCGCTACACCAAGCTCACGGTGGCCGACGAGATCGAAAACGCCTTGAGCTACTACCAGAGCACCTTCCTGCGCCAGATCCCCAGGCTGTACGCCGAGATCGAAGAGCATCTGGCCGGCCACGCCGTGCCCAGCTTTCTGCGCATGGGACAGTGGATCGGGGGTGATCGCGACGGCAACCCGAATGTCACCGCCGCCACCTTGCGCATGGCACTGGCCCGGCAAAGCGAGGTGGCGCTGCGTTTTTACCTGACCGAAGCCCATGCGCTCGGCGCCGAGTTGTCGATCAGCCTGCAGCTGGCCGGCGTGACACCGGCGATGCAGGCGCTGGCCGATGCCTCACCCGACACCAACCCGCACCGCGAGGACGAGCCCTACCGGCGCGCCCTGATCGGCATCTACGCCCGCCTGGCGGCCACGCTGCTGGCGCTGACCGGCACCGAGGCCTTGCGCCATGCGGTACCGCCGCAGAACCCCTATACCGACCCGGCCGAGTTGCTGCACGACCTGGGCGTGATCGAGGACAGCCTGCGCAGCCACCATGCCCAGGCCCTGGTGGCGCCGCGCCTGGCACCGCTCAAGCGCGCGGTGCAGGTCTTCGGTTTCCACCTGGCCACGCTGGACCTGCGCCAGAGCAGCGACAAGCACGAGGCGGTGATCGACGAGCTGCTGCGCACCGCGCGCCTGCACAGCGGCTACCCGGCGCTGGACGAGGCGGCCAAGCGCAGCCTCCTGATGGGGCTGCTCAACGACGCCCGGCCGCTGCGGGTGCACGGCGCGGCCTACAGCGCGCTGGCGCTGGGCGAGCTGGCGATCTTCGAGACGGCGCGCGAGATGCTGGCGCGCTATGGCCGCGAGGCCCTGCGCCATTGCATCATCAGCCACACCGAATCGGTGAGTGACTTGCTTGAGCTGCTGCTGCTGCTGAAGGAATCAGGCCTGATGACCGGCACGCTGGACGCTGGCGCGCGCAGTGCGCTGATCGTGGTGCCGCTGTTCGAGACCATCGGCGACCTGCGCCTGGCCGAACCCATCATGCGTGAGTTCTACGCCCTGCCCGGCATCACCGCACTGGTCAAACGTGAAGGCGGCGAGCAGGACATCATGCTGGGCTACAGCGACAGCAACAAGGACGGCGGCTTTTTCACCAGCAACTGGGAGCTCTACCGCGCCGAGCTGGCTCTGGTGGGCCTGTTCGGCCCGCTGCGCGAACAGCATGGCATCACACTGCGCCTGTTCCACGGCCGGGGCGGCACCGTGGGGCGCGGCGGTGGCCCCAGCTACCAGGCCATCCTGGCCCAGCCGCCCGGCACCGTGAACGGCCAGATCCGCCTGACCGAGCAGGGCGAGGTGATCGGCAGCAAGTACGCCCATCCCGAGATCGGTCGGCGCAACCTGGAAACCCTGGTGGCCGCCACGCTGGAAGCTACGCTGCTGCACAGCCAGACCGGCGCCGGCAGCCGGGGCAATGCGCCCAGAGCCTTCCTGGACGCCGCTGCGGCGATCAGCGACGGCAGCTATGCCGCCTACCGCAAGCTGGTCTACGAGACGCCGGGCTTCACCGACTACTTCTTTGCCGCCACCCCGATCCGCGAGATCGCGGAGCTCAATATCGGTTCACGCCCGGCCAGCCGCAAGGCCAGCCGGGCCATCGAGGACCTGCGCGCCATCCCCTGGGGCTTCAGCTGGGGCCAGTGCCGGGTGGCGCTGCCGGGCTGGTGCGGTTTCGGCTCGGCCATCGAGGCTTTCCTGGGCAACGATGAAGGCCGGGCGGCCCGGCTGGCCCTGCTGCAGAAGATGCACAAGCAGTGGCCCTTCTTCCGCACCCTGCTGTCCAACCTGGACATGGTGCTGGCCAAGAGCGACCTGCGCATCGCCGCCCGCTATGTGGACCTGGTCGAGGACAAGCGCATGGCCAAGCGCATCTTCGGCGCGATCCGGGACGAGTGGGACCGCACCCACCAGGCGCTGTCGCAGATCACCGGCGAGACCGACCGGCTGCAGAGCAACCCGGCGCTGGCTCGGTCGATCGAGCACCGGTTCCCCTACCTCGATCCGCTCAATCATCTGCAGGTTGAGCTGATGCGGCGCTACCGCAACCTCAAGGAAGGCGACCCGGCCAACGAGCGCCTGCAACGCGGCATCCACCTGTCGATCAACGGGGTGGCGGCCGGGCTGCGCAACACCGGCTGAGCCGGTCCGGCGCCGGCCTGGCTGCCTGCGGGCCTCGCCGCCGGCTGACGCCCAGCAGGGCCGCTGCTCAGCGCGGGTTGCTGGCCAGCGCCTCGCGCACCGCCGGCAACTGCCGCCGCGACACCGCCAGCCAGTCACCATTGGCCATTTGCAGCTGCCAGCCCTCGTCCGCCGCCACGCCCTCGCGGCGGGCCAGTGCGCGCGCCGCCGACAGCGCCACCACCGCATTGCGGTGGACCCGCAGGAATCCCGCGCCCAGGCGCTGCTCCAGGTCGGCCAGGGGTTCGTCCAGCAACCAGCTACCGCGCTGGCTGCACAGGCTGACATATTTGAGTTCGGCCTTCAGGTACAGCACCTCGGACAGCGGCACGCGCAGCACCCGTCCGCGGTCGCTGACCACGATCACCGGGCCGGTCTGCAGCGCCGAGGGTTCATGCGCCAGGCGCTGGGCCACCCGCAGCAGGGCGGCCTGCAGGCGATCACGCCGTACCGGCTTGGTCAGGTAGTCGGCGACATCCACTTCGAAGGCGCGCAGGGCATGTTCACCATGGGCGCTGACGATCACCACCAGCGGCGCACCGGGCAGGCGCCGGATGTCGTCGGCCAGTCTCAGGCCGCTGCCGCCGGGCATCACGATGTCCAGCAAGACCAGGTCGCAGGGCACTTCGGCCAGGCGCAGCGCGGCATCCTGCACACAAGCACATTCAGCCACCACCCGGGCCGGCGGCTCGGGGTTGGCGTCGATCAGGGCGCGCAGGCGCAAGCGGGCCAGCGGCTCGTCGTCGACCAGCATCACGCGCAGGCCGCGCGGGCAGGCGCCGGGCGGAGCCGCCAGCAGGCCGATCCCGGGCGCTGCGCTCAGGTTCACATCGGCACCAGGATGCGCGCCTGGTAGTGGTGGTCTTCGATGCCGGCGCGCAGGGTGCCGGCCACGTCGTGCAGCAGGCGCAGGCGCTCGGCCACATTCGCCAGCGCCATGCCGGTGCCCGGCCGGCCCGGCAGTTCAGGCAGGGTGTTGGTGACCAGCACCTCGGCCATGCCCCGGTGCACCCGCGTGCGCACCACGATGCTGCCGCCGGCCAACGCCGGCTCGATGCCATGGCGCACCGCGTTCTCCACCAGCGGCTGCAGCACCAGGGGCGGCAGCATGGCGTGGGCGGCGGCGGTGTCCAGGTCCCACACCACTTGCAGGCGATCACCGAAGCGCAGCTTCTCGATCGCCAGATAGCGCTGGGCCAGATCGATCTCTTCGTCCAGCGTCACCGACGCACCGGTCTCGGCCAGCGCCACCCTGAACAACTGGGCCAGGTCCTCCAGCACGGCCTCGGCCTGCTGCGGATTGATCTGCACCAGCGCCAGGGCGGTGTTGAGCGCATTGAAAAGAAAATGCGGGCGAATACGCGACTGCAACTCGGCCAGGCGGGCATGCGCCAACACCGGCTGCGCCGCGCTGGAGCGCAGCGCCAGCCAACGCCATACCAGCCAGGCCAGCGCGGCACCGCCGGCGGCCGCGCCCAGGCCGGCGCCAACGCGCCAGGGCAACAGTCCCGGCCAGGCCAACAGCAGCCAGGACCCGGCCCCGACCACTGCGCCCAGGGCCGCCAGGGCGGCCTGGCGCGCTCCCAGG
>JAYUQJ010000376.1:0-3274 GCA_043756825.1 Betaproteobacteria bacterium
CATGCATGCGGTGTTTGCGCTGGCCGACCGCATCAGCGTGCTGGTCTACGGCCGCATCATCGCCACCGGCACGCCCGAGGCCATCCGCAGCGATGCCGAGGTGCGCAATGCCTACCTGGGCGACGAGGAGTTGCCGGCATGAGCCGACGCCGCGCCGATGCCAAGGCGGCTCGCACCGCAGGACGCAGCCACAAGGTTCGAACATGACCGGTGGTCCTGGCCCCCTGCTGCAGGTGCGCGGCCTGCAGGCCGGCTATGGCCGCAGCCAGGTGCTGTTCGGCATCGATATCGACATCGCCGAGGGCGAGGTGGTGACACTGCTGGGCCGCAATGGCATGGGCAAGACCACCACCGTCAAATGCCTGTCGGGGATGCTCAGCCCCAGCGCCGGCAGCATCGGCCTGGCCGGCCAGGCGCTGGCGGGCCAGCCGGCCCACCGCATCGGCCGCGCCGGCGTGGGCCTGGTGCCCGAGGGCCGGATGGTCTTTCCCAACCTCACGGTGCACGAGAACCTGGTGGCCACCGCGTCCACCCGCAATGCCGGCGCCACGCCCTGGACCCTGGACCGTGTCAACGCCCTGTTCCCGCGCCTGGCCGAGCGCAGCAGGCAGATGGCCGGCAAGCTGTCGGGCGGCGAGCAGCAGATGCTGGCGGTGGGCCGCGCGCTGATGACCAACCCGCGCCTGCTGATCCTGGACGAGGCCACCGAGGGCCTGGCCCCGCTGATCCGCCAGGAGATCTGGGCCTGCCTGGCCCAGCTCAAGCAGGAGCGCATGGCCATGCTGGTGATCGACAAGAACCTGAAACCGCTGCTGCCGCTGGCCGACCGCCACTACATCCTGGAAAAAGGCCGGCTGGCCTGGCAGGGCGACAGCGACGCGCTGCGCCAGGACGCGGCCGCCGTGCAGCGCTACCTCAGCGTTTGAGTGCAGGCGCGCCGGTGGCGGCGGTCTGGCGCGGTTTGCCGGCCCCCCTGCCGGACAAGCGCCCCGGCGTCAGGCCCCGGGCGGGCCCAGCACGGCCAACAGGCCGGCGTTGAAACCTTCGGCCGCCTCAAAGCCCACCCAGTGGCCAGCCGCGGGCAGCAGCAGCAGCGACCCGAAGCGCGGCGCGGTCGACAAAACCCGGCCGATCAGCGGCAAACGGTGGCGGTAGAGCGCGTCCTGGCTGCCCCACAAGCCGTGCACCGGGCAGCGCAGCCGGGGCAGCAGTGGCACCAGGGCATCGGTCAGCATCAGGCGGCGTCGGCGCAGCCGGTCGCGCTCGACATTGGCCGCATGCACGGCCACCGCCAAGGGCGTGGCCGACGCTGCCTCGGCCAGCATCAGCTGCAGCAGGTTGTGGCGGTGCAGGGCGTTGCGCGCCGGGCCGGCCGGGGTGGTGTCCCAGCGGCGCAGGTCCAGGGGCTGCAGGCGTTCATCGCTGAGGCAGGGGCTGCCCACCAGCACCAGACAACTGATCCGGTCGGGCGCGCTTTGGGTCCAGAGCCCCGCCACCAGCCCACCCAGGGAAAAGCCCAGCACCGGCAAGGGCCGGCTGCCGATCAGGCCTTGCACGCCGGCCTCCAGCCAGGCCGGCAACACATCGGCATCGCTGCCGTCGGGCGGCGCCGCCGAATCGCCAAAGCCCGGCATGTCGGGCACCAGCACCTGCCAGCCGGCCGCCACCAGCGGGCCGATGTTGCGCACCCAATGGGTCCAGCTGCCCGATCCGCCGTGCAGCAGCAGCAAGGGCGGCCGGTCCGGCGCGCCCCAGACGTGCCAGACCAGCTGGCCCTGGCCGCAAGGCGTCTGCAGGCGGCGGGCCTGGTCCTGCAAGTCGATGACATCCTGCCAGGTGTCGATCACGGCGCTGCTCCTGTCATCATCCCGACTCTCCGGCTTGCCCCCCGACCCTCGAAAGGCCCCCCGCATGAGCGCCCATCCGCTGCGCATCGGCATATCCACCCGGCTGATGCACCAGGTGCCGGCCGAGCTGGGCTTCCGCGGCAAGACCCTGCAGTACCTGGAGCAGACCTTTGCGCACTGGATCATGGCCCATGGCGCGGTGGCGCTGATGGTGCCCACCCTCAGCCAGGACGGCGAGGTGTCGCGCCGCAAGGTCAATCTGCAGGGCTATGTGGATCTGCTCGACGGCCTGATGCTGCAAGGCGGGCTGGATGTCAGCCCGGCCAGCTACGGCCAGACCCCGCTGCGGCCGGAATGGGCCGGCGACGGCGTGCGCGACCGCTACGAGATCGAGCTGATCGAGGCCTTTCTGGCCGCCGGCAAGCCGGTGTTGGGCATCTGCCGCGGCTGCCAGCTGATCAATGTGGCCTTCGGCGGCACGCTCTACCAGGACATCGGCCACCAGCACCCCGAAGCCCACCGCCATGTGGACCGCGAGGCCTATGACCAGTGGAGGCACCCGCTGGCCATCGCCCCCGCCAGCCGGCTGGCCGGGCTGTACCCGACGGTGGCCGTGCCGCAAGTCACCAGCATCCACCACCAGGCGGTGCGGCAACTGGCTGGCGGCCTGGTGGCCGAGGCGCACTGCCCCGAGGACGGCATCGTCGAGGCGATCCGGGGCAGCGGCAGCGCCTGGGTGGCCGGGGTGCAATGGCACCCCGAATTCCACTGGCGCAAACCTGATCTGCTGGACCCCGAGCCGATGCTGGTGGATTTCCTGCATGCGGCGCGCGCCGGCCGCACCCGCAGCTGATCGCCCCGAGCATCCCGCAGGCCCCCACTTCCGGGGGAGCCCGCCACCCCCAAGGGGCGGCTTGCGCGCAGGGCTGCGCCTGGCCATCATCGGTTTCAGGGACAATCCGCGCCCTCAACCCCAACCCCCGCAACACCCAGGAGCCCGCCATGGCATCGGTCAACAAAGTCATCCTCATCGGCAACCTGGGGCGCGATCCCGAGGTGCGCTACTCGGCCAACGGCAGCGCGATGTGCACCCTCAACCTGGCCACCACCCGCAACTGGAAAAACAAGGAATCGGGCGAACGCCAGGAAGAGACCGAATGGCACCGCGTGGCGCTGTTCGACCGCCTGGCCGAGATCGCCGGCGAGTACCTGAAGAAGGGCCGGCCGGTCTATATCGAGGGCCGCCTGCGCACCCGCAAGTGGACCGACAAGGACGGCGTGGAGAAGTACACCACCGAGATCTATGCCGAGCAGATGCAGCTGCTGGGCGGCCGCGACGGCGCAGCGCCGGGCGCGGGCGGCGGCGGTGGCGGTGGCGGTGCCGACGAGGGCTATGGCGAGCCGCAGAGCCGCAGCGACGCGCCGCG
>JAYUQJ010000377.1:0-3264 GCA_043756825.1 Betaproteobacteria bacterium
GCAGGTTCTCGAAAGGGCAGCCCAGGCTGCCCTTTTTCATGCCTCTATGATCAATCGGTGACGCCCAACCCCGCCCTGGTGACGCAACAAGCCGCCCAGCGCCTGCCACGCCTGGCCTTGCTGCTGTTCTGCGCCGCCTATGTGCTACCCGGCCTGTTCGGGCGCGACCCCTGGCGCGGCGCAGACCTGAACGCCTTCGGCCAGATGCTGGCCTTGGCCGATGGCCGGGCACCCTGGCTGGCCCCGGTACTGGGTGGTGTGGCCACCGATGCTGCGCTGTTGCCGCACTGGATAGGCGCGCTCGCCATCCAGGCCCTGCAAGCCTGGATCGGCCCGGCGCTGGCCGCCCGACTGCCCTTCGCCGCCCTGCTGGTGCTGAGCCTGGTAGCGGTCTGGTACGCCACCTTCCACCTGGCACGCAGCGACGCCGCCCAACCCCTGCCTCTGGCCTTTGGCGGCGAAGCCTCGCCGGTGGACTACGGCCGCGCCATCGCCGACGGCGCTTTGCTGGCCTTCATCGCCACGCTGGGCCTGCTGCAACTGGGCCATGAGACCACCCCCGAGCTGGCCCAACTGGCCGCCGTGGCCTGCCTGCAATGGGCACTGGCGGCCGCGCCGCACCGGGGCTGGCAGGTGCGCGCTGCCTGCCTGCTGGCGCTGCCGGCGCTGGCCGCCAGTGGCGCGCCGGCGATGGCACTGGTACTGGGTCTGGGCAGCCTGGGGCTGGCCTGGCGCAGTGCGCAGGCCAACTTTCGTGCCCTGGCGCCCTGGTTGGCGGCAGCCACGGCGCTGTCGGTCGGGCTGGCTTGGGCCACCGGCAGCTGGGCTTGGCGCGTGGCACCCGCGATCGAGACAGCGCTGCTGGCCCGCCTGTGGCTGTGGTTCCTGTGGCCGGCCTGGCCACTAGCGGTCTGGACCCTGTGGGGCTGGCGCCGCCAGTTGCTGCAGCATCACCTGGCGATCCCGCTGTTGAGCCTGGGGGTTGCCCTGGCGGCCTGCATCGCGATGGACGGCTCTGACCGCGCGTTGATGCTGGGCCTGCCCGGCATTGCGGTGCTGGCGGCCTTTGCCCTGCCCACCCTGCGGCGTGGCACCAGTGCTGCCATCGACTGGTTTTCGGTCTTCTTCTTCACCTTGTGCGCCAGCACGGTCTGGGTCTTCTACGCGGCCCTGCAGACCGGCGTGCCGGCAGCGGCGCGGGCGTCGGTCGAGCGCCTGGCTCCGGGTTTCCAGTCTGAAGCGGCCGCCCTGCCGCTGATGCTCGCCGCCGCTGCCACCCTGGCCTGGGGCTGGCTGGTGCGTTGGCGCACCCGGCGCCACCGACCGGCAATCTGGAAATGCCTGGTGCTGCCGGCCGGTGGGGTGGCGTTGTGCTGGCTGCTGCTGATGACCCTGGGCCTGCCGCTGCTGGACTATGCGCGCAGCAACCGCACGTTGGCCGAGCGGCTGGCGCGCCATGTGCCGGCGGGCGCCTGCGTAGCCGCGCCCGGCGCACCAGCATCCCTGGTGGCAGCACTGGAATTCCACGGCCGCCATGCAGTGGACGCGCGCGAATCGGCCTCGGACGGCATCTGCCCGGCCCTGGTGATGGTACTGACCGAGCGCGGACCGGACCGGGCCATCAGCGCGCGCAGGGCCGAGCGCATGCGCGACCTGGGCTGGCGCGAGGTGGCGCGCGAACGCGGACCGACCGAAAGGCGCGAACTGGTGCTGGTATTCCGCCGGGCGGCCGGCACTGCGCTGGCCAACTTTCGCGGCTGGCCGCCCGAGGTCTGATCAGCCCGCCGCAGCCGGGCTGTCGGGCCCATCGCGCCGCACCCGGCCAGCCGGCAACAGCAGGCGGAAAGTCGAGCCGGCGCCGACTTCACTGTCGACCTCCAGCGAGCCGCCGTGGCGTTGCATCACATGCTTGACGATGGACAGGCCCAGGCCGGTGCCACCGGTATCGCGCGAGCGGCTGCCATCCACCCGGTAGAAACGCTCGCTCAGGCGCGGCAGGTGCTCTCGGGCGATGCCGATACCGGTGTCGCGCACCACGATCTCGCCGCCACCGTCAGCGCGGTCACGCCAGCTGATGTCGATCTGCCCACCGGCCGGGGTGTAGCGCACCGCATTGGTCAGCAGATTGGCCACCGCGCTGGTGAACTCGTACTCCAGGCCGGCCAGCGCCACGCCTGCGGGCGGGACACAGACGATCTGGTGCCGACCGGCGGACAGCGCGCGCCCGTCTTCGGTCAGTCGATCCAGCCAGGGCGCAAGGTTCATCCAGCGGTCGGACGGCGGGCGCGGGCTGCCCTCCAGCTGGGCCAGGGTCAGCAGATCGGCCACCAGTACCTGCATGCGCTGGGTTTGCTGCTGCATCAGCACCAGCACCCGTTCGCGCTCGGCGCCGCTCAAAGGCAGGCTGGCCATGGTCTCGACGAAACCGGCCAGCACGGTGAGGGGGCTGCGGATTTCGTGCGAGACATTGGCGACAAAATCCCGGCGCATGGCGTCGGCACGGAAGCGCTCGGTCACGTCCTGGGTGATCACCAGCTTCTGCCCCTGACCATAGGCGCGCACGGTCACCTGAAGCTGCAATATGCCGCCGGGCGCCAACATCAGCAGGGGATCGGGCCAGGCGCCGTCCTGCAGGTAGCCCACGAAGGCCGGCAAACGCACCAGATTGGTGATGGGCTGGCCCAAGTCGCGCCGCGCATCCAGGCCCAGGTGGTCGGCCGCCACCACGCTGCACCAGTCGATCTGGTCACTGGCGTCCAGCAAGAGCACGCCGTTGGGCGAGACCTGGATCGCCGAGAGAAAGTCGCCCAGGCGCCGCTGCTCTTGCACCAGGGCGAAATCACGTGCGCGCAGTTGGCGCTCGATGCGGTAGCCCCACTCGCCCCAGAAACCGGCATCACGCGGCGCCGGCGCCTGCGGATTGCCCTGAAGCCAGCGCATCAACCGGCTGGCGCGCAGCACGTCCAGCAAGATCGCCCCACCCAGCAGCAACAAGGCCCCCAACAAGGCCCCCAGCAGCGGTGCGCCCAGCATTGCCCCGGGCAGGTATCCCAAGGCCGCGCCCAAGGACAAACCCATCAGCGCGGTCAGCAGCCGCGGCAGCAACCAGGCCATATGCGGGTAAGCCGCGATCTTGGCTCAGAGACTGAGAGGATTTCGAGCGTGCCCGAGCAACGCCACAAAACGTGCTCGATCTAGACGCAAAGCGCAGCCATAGCCCGGGCTATGGCGAGCGTTTGCAACGACGAGCGGGTGCGTTTTGGG
>JAYUQJ010000378.1:0-3260 GCA_043756825.1 Betaproteobacteria bacterium
CTTGCGCTCGGGGTTGAGGTAGACATGGCGGGTGTTGCCGGTGAGCCGGCGGTTGACCATCTCGATGCAGCCGATCTCGACGATGCGGTCGCCGCTCTCGGGGCTCAGGCCGGTGGTTTCGGTGTCCAGGAATATCTGTCGCACGACTTGATTCTCAGCGGGCCGATCAGCGCAAGGCCGGGCCGGGTCGGCTGGCCCAGGCCCAAAGCGCCAACCCGGCGGCGATCATCGGCAGGCACAGCCACTGGCCCATGCTCAGGCCCAGCGCCAGCGGCCCCAGAAAGCTGTCGGGCTCGCGGAAGTATTCGGCGATGAAGCGGAACAGGCCATAGCCCACCAGAAATGCGCCCGATACCTGGCCGGTGGCACGCGGCCGCCGGGCATAGACCCACAAAATCACGAACAACAGCAGGCCCTCCAGCGCAAACTGGTAGAGCTGCGAGGGGTGACGCGGGATGTCGGTGCCCGACTGCGGGAACACCATCGCCCAGGACAGCGTGGCATCGGCCGGCCGGCCCCACAGCTCGCCGTTGATGAAGTTGCCGATGCGCCCCGACGCCAGCCCGGTGGGCACACAGGGGGCGATCAGGTCGGTGACCTGCAGCCAGGGCCGGCGCCGGCTGCGCGCATAGGCCACCATCGCCAAGATCACGCCCAGCATGCCGCCGTGGAATGACATGCCGCCCTTCCAGATCGCCAGGATTTCCAGCGGGTGGGCGGCGTAGTAGCCCGGTTTGTAGAACAGGCAGTAGCCGATGCGCCCGCCCAGCACCACCCCCACCACGCCCCAGAACAGCAAGTCCTCGATGTCGCGCCGGGTCCAGCCGGCGTTGGCGTATGCCGGTTGCCGGGCGCGCGCATTGGCCAGCAGTATGAACAGTGCAAACGCCACCAGGTAGGTCAAGCCATACCAGTGGATCTGCACCAGGCCCAGGTCCAGCGCGATCGGGTTGATTTGGGGATGCACCAGCATCTGAAAGCTCCGGGGTCAGTGCGCCGGCAGGCGCCGGGGCGGGCGGATTGTCGCCGCAGCACCGATCTGCTCGGCGAAGCGGCGCACCACCGGCAAGGTCGGCTCGCGCCAGACCAGGCTGGTCTCGCAATCCAGGCCGGTGTCAGCCACTGGGCGGTAGACCACCCCCGGTCGCTGCAGGCGGGTCACCGATTCGGGTACCCAGGCCACCCCCATGCCCGCCGACACCAGGTTGACGATGGTCTGCATCTGGATCGCCTCCTGGCCGATGCGCGGCGTGGCGCCCTGGGCGCGGTAGGCCGACAGCACCGCGTCGAACAGCGAGGGCGCGATCTGCCGCGGATATATCACCAGCGGCTCGGCCGCCACATCAGCCAGCCGCAATACCGCCCGCGCTGCGGCCGGGTGGGTTTCGGGCAGCGCCATCACCAGCGGCTCGTGCAGCGCGGCCCAGGCGGCAAAGCCCGGCGGCGCGGCGCCCGGCGCGTGCAGCACGAAACCGGCGTCGATCTCGCCGGCATCGAAGGCCTCGAGCTGCACGTCCAGTGTGGCCTCGCGCAGCTGCAGCGCCACCTCGGGGTGGGCCAGGCGAAAGCCGCGCAGCCAGTCCGGCAGCGGCCCGTAGGCGATGTTGGATACAAAGGCCAGGCGCAGCCGCCCGGCCAGCCCAGCGGCGGCGGCCTGGGCCACGCGCGGCAGGTCGTCGGCCGCCGCCAGCAGGCGCCGGGCGGCCGGCAGCAGTGCCGCGCCGGCCGGCGTCAGCGCCACCGAGCGACGGTTACGCTCGAAAAGGGCCAGGCCCACCGCACGCTCCAGGCCCTGGATGGCCTGGGTCAGCGGCGGCTGGGTCATGTGCAGCCGCGCGGCGGCATGGCCGAAGTGCAGGTCCTCGGCCAGCGTGACGAACTGGCGCCATACCCTCAACTCGATCATCGTCGCTGTCCTTCCCCGTCAGAGTCTGGTGATTCATATGGCAGATTACCAGTGCCGGACAAATAGATTGGTCTGCGCCTCCGGCGGCGCACTATGCTGCGCACTCTTCAGCGCCACCGGGCCGATCACCCCCTCGAGAAAGACTGCCGCCATGAGCATCAACCGCCGCTCCAGGAACATCACCGAGGGCGTGGCCCGCGCGCCCAACCGGTCGATGTACTACGCCATGGGCTACACCGAGAACGATTTCGGCAAGCCGATGATCGGCGTGGCCAACGGCCACAGCACCATCACACCCTGCAACTCGGGCCTGCAGCGCCTGGCCGACGCTGCGGTGGCCGGCCTGAAGGCTGCTGGCGCCAACCCACAGACCTTCGGCACGCCGACGATCTCCGATGGCATGGCCATGGGCACCGAGGGCATGAAGTACAGCCTGGTTTCGCGCGAGGTGATCAGCGATTGCGTCGAGACCTGTGTCGGCGGCCAATGGATGGACGGCGTGATGGTCATCGGCGGCTGCGACAAGAACATGCCCGGCGGCATGATGGGCATGCTGCGCGCCAAT
Organism: Betaproteobacteria bacterium; assembly: GCA_043756825.1. GTDB lineage: Bacteria > Pseudomonadota > Gammaproteobacteria > Burkholderiales > Burkholderiaceae_C > Pseudaquabacterium. Next base: position 2,472 of record JAYUQJ010000378.1, read on the forward strand.
GTGCCGGCAATCTACATCTACGGTGGCACCATCCTGCCGGGCAGGTACAAGGGCCAGGACTTGAACATCGTCAGCGTCTTCGAGGCGGTGGGCCAGTTCTCGGCCGGCAATATGAGCGAGGAGGACTTCTGCCAGATCGAGCGCCGGGCCATCCCCGGCACCGGCAGTTGCGGCGGCATGTACACCGCCAACACCATGAGCTCGGCCTTCGAGGCACTCGGTCTGAGCCTGCCCTATGCCAGCACCATGGCCAATGTCGAGGACGAGATCGTCGGCATGGTGGACCAGGCCGCCCGGGTGCTGGTCGAGGCGGTCAAGGTCGACCTGAAGCCCCGCGACATCGTCACCAAGCAGGCCATCGAGAACGCCGTCGCGGTGATCATGGCCACCGGCGGATCGACCAATGCGGTGCTGCACTTCCTGGCGATCGCCCATGCGGCGGAGGTCGACTGGACCATCGACGATTTCGAGCGCATCCGCCGCAAGGTGCCGGTGCTGTGCGATTTGAAGCCCAGCGGCCAGTACCTGGCGATCGATCTGCACCATGCAGGCGGCATCCCGCAGGTGATGAAGACCCTGCTGGCCGCCGGCCTGCTGCACGGCGACTGCATGACGATCACGGGCAAGACCGTGGCCCAGAACCTGGCCGACCTGCCCGACGCACCGCGTGCCGACCAGACCGTGATCCGGCCGATCGGCCAGCCGATGTATGCGCAGGGCCACCTGGCCATCCTGCGCGGCAACCTGTCGCCCGAAGGCTGCGTGGCCAAGATCACCGGCCTGAAGAAC
>JAYUQJ010000379.1:0-3258 GCA_043756825.1 Betaproteobacteria bacterium
GGCCATCAACTTCGTGCTGGCGGCCTTTTGCGGCGGCCTGGGCGGGGCGCTGATCGTGATGAGCCTGGGCCACATCGAGCCGCAGTTCAGCTTCTGGACCACCTCGGGCGAGTTCGTCTTTGTCGCCATCCTGGCCGGCTGGCAGAGCGTGGCGGCGGTCTTCATCGCCAGCACCGTGCTGGAGGTGGTGCGCAGCTTCTCCAGCACTTACTTTCCCAACACCTGGCAGCTGGCGCTGGGCCTGTTCCTGCTGGCGGTGATCCGCTTCCTGCCCAAGGGCATAGGCTCGCTGTGGATGCGCGGGAGCACGCGGTGACAGCACTGCTGCAGGCCAGTGGCCTGAACAAGCGCTTCGGCGCGGTGGTGGCGGCCGCCGATCTGCAGATCTCCGTGCGGGCCGGTGAGCGCGTCAGCCTGATCGGCAGCAACGGCGCGGGCAAGACCACCTTTGTCAACATGATCACCGGCTACCTGAAGCCCGACAGCGGCCACATCACGCTGGCCGGGCGCGACATCACAGCGCTGCACCCCCGAGCCATCACCCGGCTGGGGGTGGCGCGCTCGTTCCAGATCCCGCAGCTGTATGGCGACCTGACGGTGCTGGACAACATGCTGGTGGCCAATGCCTGCCACGACCAGCGCCTGAGCTTCTGGCAGCCGGCGCGCCGCAGCGAGGCGGTGGACCGCGCGATGACCCTGTTGCAGCGCTTCAACCTGGCCGAGCACCGCGAGCGCCGCGTGGCCGAGCTGCCCGGCGGCGTGCGCAAGCTGCTGGACATCGCGATGGCGCTGACCGCCCGGCCGCGATTGCTGCTGCTCGACGAGCCTACCAGCGGTGTGTCGGCCGACGAGAAATTCCCGATGATGGACACCATCATGGCCGCGCTGGTGGGCGAGACCGACACCACGGTGCTTTTCGTCGAGCACGACATGGACATCGTCGAGCGCCACGCCAGCCGGGTGATCGCCTTCTATGCCGGCCGGGTGATCGCCGACGACGTGCCGGCCCGGGCCCTGACCCATGACGACGTGCGGCGCTATGTCACCGGCGAGCTGACCACCGAATGACCGACGAGACCGCCCATGCTGAAGATTGAAGGCCTGCACGTGGCCATCCAGGGCGTGGTGGCGCTGCGCGGGCTGTCACTGACAGTGGCCGACGGCACCATGGTGGGCCTGGTGGGCCGCAATGGCGCGGGCAAGACCACCCTGCTGCGTTCGGTGATGGGCCATTTGCAGCCCAGCCAGGGTTTCATCCAGTTCGAAGGCCAGGATCTGGCCAAACTGCCGCGGCATGCCCGCGCAGCCCTGGGCATCGGCTACATGCCTGAAGACCGCGGCCTGGTGCCCGAGCTGACGGTGGAAGAAAACATCCTGCTGCCGGTGTGGGTGAACAAGGCGCTGCGCCAGGACGAGCGCCTGGCCCTGGTCTACCGCGTGCTGCCTGAGCTGATCGAGATGAAGGACCGCCGCGCCCTGCTGCTCTCGGGCGGCCAGCAGAAGCTGGCGGCGCTGGCCCGCGCGCTGGCGGTGGGCACCCGGCTGCTGCTGCTGGACGAGCCCTTCGAAGGCGTTGCGCCGGCCCTGTCCAAGCGCCTGGGTGATGTGATCGCCGGGCTCAAGGGCAGCGCGGTGTCGGTGCTGATCGCGCAGAGCGATCTGAACCATTCACGCCGCCTGGTGGACGCTGAATTCGTGATCGAGCGTGGCGCCAATGTGGCGCCAGTCACTGCCTGAAACCAGAATCATCAGCCTCGCGCCCATGCCGCAAGAGGACCGTTGTTGGGATTGACCTAACCCCCGAGGAGAACGACATGAAGACCCTGCACAAGACCTTGATCGGCGCCGCCGCACTCGCCCTGAGCCTGGCCGCCACCGCCCAGCAGACCTGGTTTCCCAGCAAATGGGGGCCCAAGGACGAGCTGGGCGCCGCCAACTACCTGACCCCCGAACTGGCCGCCAGCGCCGCCAAGCTGGTGAAGGCCGGCAAGACCTATTCACTGGGCATCACGGTCAACACCACCACCCCGGCCTACCCGCCGCGCACCTGTTCGATGTACATCGTGCAGCCGGGCCAGCAAGGCTCGTCCGAAGGCCTGGGCCCGACCAAGACCACCTACAACGACGACATCCTGAACTGCTGGACCGGCATCGGCACCCAGCTCGACGGCCTGGGCCACATCGGCGTGGGCGACCGCTACTACAACGGCAACAAGTGGCAGGAGTTCGGCAATATCGGCGGCCTGACCAAGCTGGGCGCCGACAAGATCCCCCCCTTCGTCACCCGCGGCGTGCTGCTGGACATGGCGGCCTACTTCGGCGTGGACATGGTCAAGGAAGGCACCGCCTTCAACAAGGCCGAGATCGAAGGTGCCGCCAAGAAGCAGGGCATTGAAATCCGCCAAGGCGATGTGGTGATCTTCCACACCGGCTGGTTGAGCCTGATCGAGAAGGACCCCAAGCGTTTTGGCTCGGTCGAACCCGGCCTGGGCCGCGAAGGCGCGCGCTACCTGGTCAGCAAGAACGTGGTGGCGGTGGGCGCTGACACCTGGGGCCTGGAGGTCATCCCCTTCGAGCCGGGCGCCGGCGTGTTCGAGGTGCACCAGATCCTGCTGCCGATGGGCGGAACCTACATCCTGGAGAACGTCAACACCGCCGAACTGGCCAAGGACAAGGCCTGGGAGTTCATGTTCGTGCTGGGCCAGAACAAGTACCAGGGCTCGGTGCAGGCGATGATCAACCCGGTGGCGATCCGCTGAGGCGGGGGCCAGGCGCCACAGGTGACGGGTCTTCAGCGCTTGCGCGGGGGGCCGGTCACCTGCACCTTGACCGACACCCGGGGCGGCGCACCGCCGGGCAGTGACACCCGGTCGCCCTTGGCACGCATCTTCGCCGGCTGCGGCGCGTCGGCCGCAGCGTCGATGCTGACTTGCCCGCTGGACTCGGCCAGGTCGATGATGCGCCCGCCCAAATGAAGTTCCAGCGGCGGCAGTGGGGGGTCACCGATGGCGTGGTAGTGCAGCACCTCCCCGGCATGGAGCACCATCGGCCCACCATGCTTGTAGGAGGCGATCGCCACCACCCGGCCACCATGGTCAAGCTCCACGAAGCCGAAATCCACCTCACCCGGGGCACCACTGCGCGCGCTACCGGACACGCCAGGCCCAGCCGGACCGCCCAGGCCAGAACCCGCCATGATGCCCACCAGGCCCAAGGCAATCAGCACGGCTGCGGCCATCCAGGTGGCCGCAGCCGGCC
>JAYUQJ010000380.1:0-3258 GCA_043756825.1 Betaproteobacteria bacterium
AATGCTCGCCATAGCCCGGGCTATGGCTGCGCTTTGCGCCTATATCGAGCACGTTTTGTGGCGTTGCTCGGTCACGCTCGAAATCCTCTCAGTCTCTGATTCCCGGGCCGGCGCCAGGCCGGTTCAACCTGGCATGGGCAGCGCCGCAGGGGCGTGGATGACCACGTCGCTGCCGGCCTCGGCCACGCAGGGCAGGATCCAGCCCTCGGCCTTTTCCTCGGCCAGCAGGCCGGGCCAGTCGATCCGGTAGCGGATGTCGCCGCTGACCAGTTTGCAGATGCAGGCCCGGCAACTGCCGTTGCGTCAGGCACTGGGCAGGCGCACACCGCCGTCCAGCGCAGCGCGCAGCAGGCTCTGCCCGGGCCCCAGCACCAGTTGCCAGCCGCCGGGCTGGATGGTGAGCCGGGCCGGCGCGGCCGGGTTGGGCTCAGCGGGCTGCGGGGTCACGCGCGAAGACCAGCAGCTGGTTGTTGGCCGGCAAGGCCAGGCGGCCTTGCCGGTGCAGGCCCGCAGCTCGGGCCTGATGGTCCACTTCGTGCAGCCAGCGCAGGCCCCAGGCCGGATTGCGGGCACGCAGGTCGGCGTCGAAGGCCTGGTTGCCGGCGGCCAGCGGCTCGCCCTGCACCCGGTAGGGCCCGTAGGTGATCAGCTGGCCTTGCGGCGCCAGGGCCCGGGCCGTGCCCTGCATCAGGGCTGCGCAGCAGGCCCAGGGCGCGATGTGCAGCAGGTTGGCGCAAAACACCAGGTCCCAGGGTGCGATGTCGGCCGATTCGAAGGGCCAGGGCGTGTCCAGCACGTCCAGTTGCCGGGGCGGCAGCAGGCGGGGGTCGGGCACTGTGGCGGCCCAGGCGCTGATCGAAGCCAGGGCAGCGGGCTCGGGGTCGGTGGCCTGCCAGACCCAGCCCGGCAGGCCCGCGACAAAGTGCAGCGCATGCTGGCCGGTGCCTGCGGCGATTTCCAGGGCCCGGCCGCGCGGCGGCAGCAGGCCTTGCAACGCGGTCAGGATGGCGCCCTTGTTGCGATCGGCAGCGGGGCTGGTCTGGCAGGCGGGCGTGGCAGGCATGCTGGCAGTCTGCCATGCGGTGGCCCAAGGGTCCGGCCCGGACGCCGGCGCGTTCACAATGCTTCTTTCGCGCAGATCACCGGCCATGCAAACCATTCTCTTCGAGATCCGCGGTGCGTTCATCACCCTGGACCGCCTGCTCAAGGCCACCGGCCTGGCCCACAGCGGCGGGGGTGCCAAGGCACTGGTGGCCGACGGCCGGGTGCAGGTGGATGGCCGCGATGAATCGCGCCGCAGCGCCAAGCTGCGGCCTGGCCAGGTGGTGAGCCTGGCGGGCACGCGCATCCAGTTGCAGGCGGCCGCCGATGCTGCGGGCGCGCCCGGCTGAACCACGGCCCGTGCCGCACTGCACCTGACCCCAAGACCCTGCGCATGGCAAGTCCCTCGATCATCGGCCTGGATGCGGACGACACGCTCTGGCACAACGAAACCCTTTTCTGCATGACCCAGGCGCGCTTTCACGCCTTGTTGGCACCCTGGGCCGATGCCCACCGGGTAGAGGCCGCGCTGGCCGCCGTAGAGCGTCGCAACCTGGGGCTGTATGGCTACGGCGCCAAGGGCTTCACCTTGTCGATGCTGGAGACGGCGCTCGAGCTGAACGATGCCACCCTGCCGGCCACGCTGCTGGCCGAGATCCTGGCCTCGGGACGCACCTTGATGGGCCAGCCGATCGAGCCCCTGGCCGGCGTGGAGGCGGCCCTGGCCGCGCTGGCACAGATCGCGCCGCTGGTGTTGATCACCAAAGGCGACCTGTTTCACCAGGAAAGCAAATTGGCCGCCTCGGGACTGGGCCGCTTTTTTTCGGGCGTGGAGATCGTCAGCGAGAAATCGGCCGATACCTATCGCCGGGCTTTCGCGCGGCATGGTTGCGGGCCGGAACTGGCCTTGATGGCCGGCAATTCGGTGAAATCCGACATCCTGCCGGCGCTGGACGCGGGCTGCCAGGCGGTGTTGATCCCCTACCCGCTGGTCTGGGCCCACGAAGCCGCGCTGGCCCCTTGCGACCATCCGCGCTTCAGGCAATGCGAATCGCTGGCCGAGATGGCGGCCTGGCTGGCGGGCCAGCCGTGACGCCTGCGCTGCGCCGGGCGGCCTGCCCAGGCCTTGCGGGCGGCGCCGGGTGAGCCGGGCCGGCTCGCCCTGGCCGGTGGTGCTGCTCTTGTATGCAACCGGGCTGCTGGCGGCGGCGCAGCTGGGCAAGCTGTCGGCCCTGGCGCCCCTGATTGCAGCCGACCTGGGCTTGGGTCTGACCACCTTGGCGCTGGCCATATCCCTGCTGGAAATCGGCGGGGCCGGCCTGGGCGCGGCGGCCGGTCGCCTGGCCCAGCGCCTGGGTCTGCGGCGCAGCCTGCGTTGGGGCCTGGCCGCGCTGGCGCTGGGCGGGCTGGGCGGCATGCTGGTGCAGGGTGCACCCGGTCTGCTGGGCTGGCGCCTGGTCGAGGCCTTGGGCTACCTGGGCGTGATCGTCACCGCACCGGTGCTGATCGCCCACCACAGCGCCGGCGGCGGCGCCGGGGCAGGCGCACGGCGCCAGGGCCTGGCCTTGGCCCTGTGGAGCACTTTCGTGCCGGTGGGCCTGGCCCTGGGGGCCTGGTCCGCAGCCGGTCTGGCCGTCGCAGACCTGGGCGGCACCGGCTGGCGCGGCGCGGTGGCGGTGAGCGGTGGCCTGTCCTTGCTGCTGTGGGCCTTGGTGGGGTGGCTAGGCTTGCCAGACTCGCTGGAAGCGCCGCCCGCCGCCGGCGCGCCCGGCCAGGGTGCCTCACCCTTGCCTGCGCTGGTGGCGGGCGAAGCCCGGCCGACGGCGGCCACACCGCTGCCCACTGCCGGACTGGCGCTGTCGGCACGCTGTCTGGCGCTGGCCTTCGGCGGCTTTGCCTTGTTCGCGGTGGGATTGATGGGCTTGTTGCCGACCTTGCTGGTGCGCGACGCCGGCCTGACGGCCGCCGCGGCCGGCGCCTGGACCGCCGCAGCGTCCTTGTCGGCGGTACCCGGCAGCGCCTTGGCGGCCTGGTTGATGCGGGGTGGCCGCTTGCCGCGCCTGGCTCTTTTGCTGGCGCTGGGCCTGCCGGCGCCCCTGCTGTTCGGGGTTTTCCAACCGACGCCGGCGCTGGCCATGGCGCTGGCGCTGGCCATCCTGATCAATCTGCTGGGCGGCTTGTTTGCCGGCCTGGCCTTTGCGCTGCTGCCGGTGGTGG
>JAYUQJ010000381.1:0-3258 GCA_043756825.1 Betaproteobacteria bacterium
AACGCCTGGGTGCGCCTGGCCCTGCAAAGCCTGCAGGCCAGCACCGGGGTCAAGCCGGCGCTGCTGCCCAACCTGGGCGGCAGCCTGCCCAACGAGGTGTTTGCCGGCATCCTGGGCCTGCCCACGGTGTGGGTGCCGCACAGCTATCCCGCCTGCTCGCAACATGCACCCAATGAGCATGTGCTGCCGGCACTGATGCGCCAGGGCCTGGCAATGACCGCGGCGCTGCTGTGGGAGGTGGGCGCCCAGGCGGCCACCCTGCCCCGCCGGGCGCCGTCAGCCGGGGCCGGTCAAAGCCGGTAAACCCGCGCCGCCGTGGCGCTGAACAGCGCCGCCTTCTCGTCGGCCGATGCGCCCTGGGCCAGGCGCTTGAAGGCGTTCCACAACACCGCATAGCCGCCGCTGATCCGGTCCACCGGAAAGTTGCTCTCGAACATGCAGCGGTCGGGCCCGAAGGCCTCGATGCAGGTGGCAATCCAGGGCTGCCAGGCCGCGGCGATGCGGGCCGAGTCGGGCGGATCGGCCAGGGCCCAATGGCCGATCGGGCCGATCTGCATGCCCAGGCCACCCAGCTTGACCACCACATTGGCGCAGGTGGCCAGGGCCAGCATGTCGCGCCGCCAGGCGGCAAAAGTGGCCTCGCCCTGGCCCTGGTAGGGGCCCACGCCCAGCGGCCCGCCGACATGGTTGAGCACGATGACGGTGTCAGGGAAGGCCCGCGCCAGGTCCAGCACCTGCGGCAGCTGCGGGTGGTATTGCCAGGCCTCGAAGGACAGGCCCAAGGGCGCCAGCTGGGCAAAGCCCTCCCGAAAGCGCGCGTCGGCATACAGGCCCTCGGGCGGCCGGGTGTGGCTGTTGCGGATCATCGGGCTGGCGTCCCAGCCGCCGGCATGGCGGATGCCGCGAAAGCGCCCATTGCCGGCGGCGATATGGGCCAGCAGCACGTCCTGCACCTCGGCGCCCAGGCTGAGGTCGGCATGGCTGACGATCGCCGCACAGGCCCGGGTGGCGCCGTAGCGCCCGCTGGCGGCCTGTGCCGCCACCCCATTGGCGAATTCGGTTTCGCCCACCGAGCGCATGGCCGCCGGCCCGTCGGCGCGGTAGAAGGCCATGCAATCGACAAATACCGTGGCCGTCACCCTGTGGCCGCTGCCGGTGTCGGCCAACAGCTCGGGCAGCAGATAGGTGTGGCCCGGGTGGTCCCACAGATGGTGGTGGGGGTCGACGATGGGCAGCGCCGGGTCCAGGATGGGCTCGGCGGCCTGGCGGGCCAGCCAGGCGGGGTCGGGCCGGCCGGCGGTGCCGACGGCGTCCGGGTGCTTGGGTAGGCGCATGGGGCGGGGCTCCTCGATGGCTGCCGGCTGGGTGGCCGCCTTGGCAGTTTGGCGGCCCGCCTGCCGCTGCCCCGTCCGATCCGCGACAGCACGCGGCCCGCCCGGCTCGGCTGGCACGGTCCGATATCACACTGGCTTGTCGGCTTGCGCCCCGTTCGACAGGTCGCTGGGCGATACTTTGGTGTTGCATTCCCTTACCGGCCGGTGCGATCCTGTGCCGCAGCTGCCGTACCGACCATGAGCCCCTCCATACCCACTCCTCGCCGCCCGCAGGCCGCCCCTGCCCGCTTGCTCTGCGTTCTGCTGGTCAGCCTGTTAGGGCTGCCGGGCTGCGGTGGCCCGAGCGAAGAAAAATTGCTGGCCTCGGCGCGCGAGCACCAGGCCAAGGGCGAGATCGACGCCGCCAAGCTGCAGGCCAAATCAGCGCTGCAGGCCAACCCGCAATCGGGCAGCGGCCGCCTGCTGCTGGGCAAGCTGCTGCTGGCCAGCGGCGACCCGGCGGGTGCCGAGGCCGAATTGCAGCGCGCGCTCGAACTGGGCCAGACCGAAGCTGCCGTGCTGCCGGCCCTGGCCGAGGCCCTGGTGACCCTGCAGAAAGGCCGGCAGCTGCTGCTGCAGTACGGCCAGGTCAATTTGCCGGACGCCCAGGCCGACGCCGAACTGAAGACCCAGCTGGCCACGGCCCAGGCCCTGGACAACGACATCAAGGCCGCCCGCGAGCTGCAGCAGAAGGCCCTGCTCAGCCAGCCCGAACATGGACCGGCGCTGCTGCTGGGCGCGCGCCTGAGCCTGGCCGAGGGCGACGGCGCTGCCGCGCTGCAGCAGGTCGAAGCCCTGCTGGCCAAGCAGCCCAAGCAGAGCGAGGCCTGGTTGCTCAAGGCCGAACTGCTGTTGCGCAACAAGGCCTCGGACAAGGACGGCGCCATGGCCGCCTATCGGCAGGCGCTGGTCGTCAAGCCCGACCTGGTGGCCGCGCACGACGCGGTGATCATGCTGCTGATGGCCAAGCCTGATTTCGCTGCGGCCACCGAGCAATATGCGCTGTTGCAGAAGGTGGCGCCCAAGCACCCGCGCACGCTGTTCATCGAGGCCATACTGGCCGAGACCAAGGGCGACTTCAAGCGCGCCCGCGAGCTGACCCAGATGTTGTTGCGCGGCATGCCCAACAACCCGCAGTTGCTGATGCTGGCGGGTCAGGTAGAGCTCAAGCTCAATGCCACCGCGCAGGCCGAGGCCCACTTTGCCAAGGCCATGCAGCTGGTACCCAAGGCCGCACCGCCGCGCTACAACCTGGCCCAGGTCCAGATGCGTCTGGGCCAGACCGACAAGGCCATTGCCACCCTCAAGCCGCTGGTCGACGCCAATCTGCCCGACGCCAAGGCCCTGACCCTGACCGCACAGGCGCAATTGATGGCCGGCGACAGCAAGGGCGCCGACGCCAACTTCGCCAAGGCCGCCAAACTTGCGCCGCAGGACAGCCGGCTGCGCACCACCCTCGCACTGTCGCAACTGGGCAAGGGTCAGGACACCACCGCGATGGCCGAACTCGAGTCGATCGCGGCCAGCGACAAGGGCAATACCGCCGACGTGGCCTTGATCGCTGCCAAGGTCAGGGCCAATGATTTTGCAGGCGCCTTGAAGGCCATTGACGCGCTGGCCGTCAAGTCGCCGGGCGACCCGCTGCCCGATCAATTGCGCGGCCGCATCGCGCTGCAGCGCAACGACGCCGCTGGCGCGCGCAAGCACTTCGACGCCGCGCTCAAGCTCTCGCCCGACTTCATGCCGGCGCTGGCCGGCCTGGCGGCGCTCGACCTGGCCGACAAGCAACCGGCTGCGTCGCGTGCCCGCTTCGAGGCCCTGCTGGCGCGCAACCCCAAACACAGTGGCGCGATGCTGGCCCTGGCCGAGATCAGTGCGCGCAGCG
>JAYUQJ010000382.1:0-3256 GCA_043756825.1 Betaproteobacteria bacterium
GCGCGCGGCCAGGTCTTTCATGATTTCTTCCGAACCGCCGCCGATCATCATCACCTTGACTTCGCGGTAGATGCGTTCGCTCTTGGTGCCGCGCATGAAGCCCATGCCGCCCAGGATCTGCACCGCCGCGTCGGCGCAGAACTGCATGCACTGGGTGGCCTGCACCTTGGCCAGCGCGATGCGGGCCACGCGCACGCCCGGGTCGCCATGCCCATGCTGCTGGGCCCAGGCCAGGTCATAGACATGGCAGCGCGCCACGTCGATCTGGCGCAGCATGTCCATCAGCTTGTGGCGTATCACCTGGCGCTCGCTCAGGGCCTGGCCGAAGGTGCGGCGCTGGCGCGCCCAGTCCAGGGCCTCGTCGAAACAGGCCTGGGCATATCCCACCGCCTGGGCGGCCATGCCCAGGCGTTCACCGTTGAAATTGGTCATGAAGGTCTTGAAGCCCTGGTGCTCGGTGCCGATCAGGTTGGCCACCGGCACCCGGCAGTTGTCGAAGCGCAGGTGGGCCGTGTCGCTGGCCCACCAGCCCATCTTGTCGAGCCGGCTGCGGGTCAGGCCGGGCGTGTCGCCGTCGATCAGCAGGGCCGAGATGCCGTTGGCGCCCTTGCTGGCGGGATCGGTTCGCACGGCGGCGGTGATGAAGTCGGCGCGCATGCCCGAGGTGATGAAGACCTTCTCGCCGTTGACCACATAGTGATTGCCGTCCCGCACCGCCGTGGTCTTGAGGGCGGCCACGTCCGACCCGCCCGAGGGCTCGGTCACCGCCAGCGCGGCGATGCTGTGGCCCGCCAGCACCGGCGGGATCACCCGCGCCTGCAGCCCGGCGCTACCGAAGTTGCGAACCGGCGGCAGGCCGATGCTGTGCGACATCAGCGACGCCGCCACCCCGCCGGCGCCGGGCCGCGCCAGCTCTTCGCTCAGGATCAGGTGGTAGAACAGATCGGCCGGGGTGCCGCCATACTCTTCCGGGTAGTCCAGGCCGAGCAGCCCGACGGCCGCGGCCTTGCGGTACAGCTCGCGCGGAAAACCGCCGGCCTCGTCCCAGGCGCTGGCATGGGGTGCGATCTCGCGCGCCACCCAGCCCCGCAGCATGGCGCGGAACTGCACATGCTCGGGGCTGGCGTAATGCGGCGCGGCTGGGGTGTCGAGCAGGCTCATGGTCACGGGCTTTCAGGCAGATGCCGGATCTTGCAGTGAAGACTGCGGCGCTGTCTTGTGCCGATTGGCTGGCCCTTCGCCCGGCTGCCGTGACCTGCGCCGCCGGCCGCCCCGAAATGCAGTGGCCGGCAGCGCCGCCGCAAAGTGGTGTCAGACTTGAGGCAGGCTCTCCTTCAACCCTCACACCTGCCTGACCAGCCCATGACCACTGCCCAGACCGTTACCGACGCCCTCCAATCGCGCCTGTCGGTGCGCGATTTCCTGCCCAGCCCGGTGCCGGGCGACCTGATCCGGCAGGTGCTGGCCACCGCTTCGCGCGCGCCCTCGGGCGGCAATGTGCAGCCCTGGCATATCGACGTGGTGGCCGGCGAGCGGCTGGACGCGCTCAAGGCCCGGGTGGCGCAGCAGGTGGCCGCCACCGCCGCCGGGGGCGCAGCTGAGCAGCCCGAGTACGACATCTACCCCAAGGAACTGGTAGCGCCCTACCGCGACTACCGCTTCGAGCTGGGCGAGGCGATGTACGCCCGCCTGGGCATACCGCGCGAGGACAAGGCGGCCCGACTACGCTGGTTTGCACGCAACTTCCAGTTCTTCGGCGCGCCCCTGGCGCTGTTTTGCACGGTGGACCGGCGCATGGGGCCGCCGCAATGGAGCGACCTGGGCATGTTCCTGCAATCGGTAATGCTGCTGCTGCGCGAGGCCGGCTACGACAGCTGCCCACAGGAATGCTGGGCGGTCTACCCGCGCACCATCGGCAGCTTCATCGCCATGCCTGCCGAGCGCATGCTGTTCTGCGGCATGGCCATCGGCCTGCGCAACCCCGACCACCCGGTCAATGGCCTGGTCTCCAAGCGGGCGCCGCTGGACGCCTTTGCCCGCTTCCACGGCATTTGACGCGCCCCATGACCGACCGACCCGACACGGATGCGCCCGGCATGGTCGGGCCGGCACCCTCGCGCGCCACCTGTGTCGGCCAGCGCGGCAGCTTCGACGATGTGCCGCTGGGCCGGCTGCTGCATGACATTTGGCGCCATTACCCCGGGCTGGTGTCGGACGCGGCGCTGCACCAGGGCGCGGATTTCGTGGCCGATGTCGAGCGCGAGGTGGCGCGATGAGCGCGACGGCGCCTGTCCCGGCCGCTGGTGCGGGCGCCGACGTGCCGCCCGGTTTCGTGGCGCTGGCCATGGGCACGGGCTTCATGGGCATCAATGGCCCGCTCTGGCTGCGCCATGAGGGGCCCCTGCTGCTGATCGGGTTCCGGGTCGAGGCGCGCCACTGCAATCCCATGGGCAACTGCCATGGCGGCATGCTGGCCAGCTTCTCGGACATGCTGCTGCCGCTGTCGATCCACCGTACTTCGCCCGAGATCGGTTTGAAGTTCCTGCCCACCATCAGCCTGCAGCTCGACTACCTGGCGCCGGCACCGCTGGGCGCCTGGGTGCAGGGCGAAGTGCAGGTGCTGCGGGTCACCCGCAACCTGGTGTTTGCGCAGGGCCTGACCAGCGCCGATGGCGAGCCGGCGGTGCGCATCAGCGGCATCTTCAAGATCGGCAAGCCCTTCAAACCGGATCAGGCCGAGGCCGGCGCAGGCTGATTCGGCCGCCGCAGGCCGGCGCCGGGCCGGCCCGACGTCAGCGGTCGCGAAACACCGGGGCACGCTTGCCCAGGAACGCGGCCACGCCCTCGGCATAGTCGGCCGCGCTGGCCAGCCGGCCCTGCACCACCGCCTCCTGGCCCAGCGCATCGGCGTAACCCAGGGCCAGCGCATCGTCCAGGATTGCCCGGGTAGCCACCAGGGCGCGCGTGGGCATCGCCGCCAGCTTGGCGGCCAACGCCAGCGTGGTGTCCTGCAGCGCCGCATCGTCGACGCAGCGCCAGATCAGGCCCATGGCCTGTGCCTCCTCGGCCGGCAGCTTGTCACCCGTCATCGCCAGGCCCAGCGCCCGGGCCCGCCCCACCAGGCGGGGCAGCAGCCAGGTGCCACCGCCATCAGGCACCAGGCCGATCTTGGAGAAGGCCTGGATGAAGCTGGCCGAGCGCGCCGCGATCACCATGTCACAGCCCAGCGCAATATTGGCGCCAGCGCCGGCCGCCA
>JAYUQJ010000383.1:0-3254 GCA_043756825.1 Betaproteobacteria bacterium
CCGACAGGCGGGTCTTGGCTTCGTAGATGTTGACTTGCATGGCGGGCCGCCTGGGTTGACCAAGATTGGTCAGGATTGTAGGCCGGCACCGGCCCGCGCAGGTTCGCCGGCAGGCGGCATACCATGGCGCCCATGCCCAGCCTGCGCGTCTTTTTGTCGTCCACAGCGCTTGATCTGATCGAGCACCGCCGCGTTGCCGACGACACCCTGCTGCGGCTGCAGCAGAAATCGGTGCCGATGGAGCGCTTTGGTGCCTTGCCCGGAACACCAGTGGCCGAATGCGAGCGCCTGGCCGCCAGTTGCGACCTGCTGGTGTGCATCGTGGCCCACCGCCACGGCTTCGAGCCCGAGGCCGGGCGCGGCAGCATCACCCGGCGCGAGGTGGAAGCTGCCCGGGCCGCTGGCAGGCCGGTTTATGCCTGGATCGTCGACGAGGCCCACCCCTGGGCCGAGGCCAAGGAGCAAGACCTGCTGACCCAGCCCGACGTGCTGGGCGACCCGGCCAGGCAGCAGGCCGTGATCGCCGCGCTGCAGGGCCTGCAATCCTTCAAGGCCTGGCTGGGCGCGAATGTGGTGGTGGAGAAGTTCAGCACACCCGACGACCTGGGCCGCAAGATCGCCACCGCGCTGGCGCAGGCTGCGGCACAGGCCCCCGCCCCGGCACCGGGTGCCGCGCCCGCCGCGGTGCGGGTGCCCGAGCTGCGCGTGGTGCATGCGCTGCAGCCCGCGCCGCACTTCAGCGGGCGTGCCGCGTTGGTCAGCAGCTTATCCACCTGGGTGGACGACACGGCCTCGCCTGACCGGGTGCAGGCCCTGGTGGCCGCCGGCGGCACCGGCAAGACCGCCATCGTCGAGCAGGTGCTGCGCGGCCTGCAGCTGCGCTGGCCGCGCCCCGGTGCCGGGCATGTGCTGGTGTGGTCCTTCTACGAGAAGCCCGATGCCGACGCCTTCTTGCGCGAATGCGGCCAGCTCTTCCTGGGCGAGCCCGACAGCGCGCCGCCGGGCGGCCGGCTGGAGCGCCTGCAGCGCGGCCTGCGCGACGGCCAGCCCCACCTGCTGGTGATGGACGGCCTGGAGCGTGTGCAGGTCGAGGCAGGCTCATCGGGCGGCCTGAGCCGCGCGCGCGGCGAGCTGGAAGACACCTCGCTGCGCCTGCTGCTGCAGGCCATTGCCACCGGCCTGGGCCGCACCCGGGCGCTGCTGACATCCCGCTTCAGCCTGACCGACCTGCGTAGCTGGCAGCACCGGGGCGTGGTGGAAACCGCGCTGGACGACTTGCCGCCAGAGACCGCCCGCCAAGTGCTGCGCGGCTGGGGCGTGCTGGGGCCGGATGCGGCGCTGGAAGCGGTGGCCAACCAGGTGGGCCGGCATGCGCTGTCGGTGGCGGTGATCGGGTCTTATTTGCAGCACTTCGAGGGTGGGCGCATCGACGCGGCGGCGGGTTTTGCGCTGGATGCCGTGGCTGGCGACGACCCCAAGGCCGCCAAGCTGGCCCGGGTGCTGGGCTTCTATGCCGAGAAGCTGCCTGCTGAAGAGCGGGAACTGCTCACCCGGCTGGCGGTGTTCCCGCGCGGCATCACGCTGGATTTGCTGGCCGTGGTGCTGGACGCTGGCGGCGCCGTGGCCGGGCTGCTGATTCATGCCCGGCCTGCGCTGCCCCGGCTGCTGCAGCGCCTGGTGGACCGGGGCCTGGTGTTCCGCTATTTGAGCATTGATCAGACCGCCACCTGGACGGCCCACCCCTTTGTGCGCGAGCGCTTTGCCGCGTTGCTGGGCTGCCCCGCCAGTGAGGTGTTTGCGGCGGTGGCTGAGCGGCTGGGCCAGGGGCTGGAACAGCGGCCCGAGAGCAAGCCACTGGAGGTGGCGCTGCTGGACCGCTACGAGCAATTGATCGAGGCGCTGCGGCTGGCGGGCCGGGCGCAGGAGGCCTACAACCTTCTCCGGTTCGGCTTGGGCGGTTACGACCACCTGGGCAAGGTTGTCGGCGACTACGCCCGCGGCTACCGCATCCTGCGCGGCTTTGTGCCTGAGAACGTCGACCTGGCGCGCTTCGGCCAGGGCTTGGCGCCCAACTCTCAAACAGTGGGGCTGAGTACTCTGGCCCTGATGTGCAGCGGCCTCGGCCGCTTGCAGGAAGCCTGGGCGGCACGGCAAGAAGATGACGAGCGAAAGCGCCGTCTGGATGACCCCGAGGAAACCAGCCGCGGCCTCCAGACCACCAGCGCGTTGGCGCTCGCCCTCGGCCAACTTCCACAGGCACGGGCCGTTGCCCAGGCCGCACTGGCTCAGGCCGAGAAGGCCGAGTCCAATGACCAGCGCAAAAATTCGCTGGCCTACGCTGCCTACGCCGCCCACCAGGCCGGTGACCCCGCCACCGCTCAAGTCGAATTTGCCGCCGCCACGGCCCTGGAAGATGAACCGCTGCTGTACTCCAACCGTGGGCAATGGCACGCCCGCCACCACCTGGACAGCGGCGACCGGCCCGCCTGCCACGCCATCGTTGACGCCGGCCTGGGCATCGCCCAGCAAGAAGGCTGGAACTACGAACTCCCCGGCTGGCAGGCCCTGCTCGCCCACCTGGCCCTGGCCGAGCAGCAAGACCTCCAGCCCCACATCACCGAAATCCGAAACTGGACCGCCCGCAGTGGCGCCATGGAATGGATCATCGAAGCCCACCTGCTGTCCGCCCGCCATGCCCTTGCCCAACACGACCTGGCCACCGCACTGGCAGAAGCCGAAGACGGCCTGCGCCAGGCCCGCCTGTGCGGCTACCGGCTGAAAGAAATCGAGTTGCTGGTCACGCTGTCCGCCATCCACCTGGCCTGGCCCGACCCGCCGCAAGCCCTGGCCGCCGCGCGCCAGGCCCTGGACCTGGCCACCGCCCCCGACTGCGGTGATGCCTGGGGCGAGGCCGATGCCGCGCAGGCCTGGGGCCAGGCCTTCGTCGCGCTGGGCCAGCCCGAGCAAGCAAGCCGCGCCTTCACCCAGGCCCTGGCCGTGCGCGAGCGCATCCAGCACCCGCAAGCCCAGGCCAGCCGCAACGCCCTGGCCAGGCTGGCTTGACGCAGGCCGCAGGCCAACGGCCAGGCACTCGGGCAAGGGCCGGGCTTCTCAGAGAAAGGGGTTGACAACCAGCAACTGCCCGTCGATGCGCAAGCCGGTCTGGAAATCTTCGCTCAGCAAACAATCGCAGCCGGCCTCCAGTGCAGCGGCGGCAATCATCGCGTCATAGACGCTGAGCTGGTAGCGCCGGG
>JAYUQJ010000384.1:0-3254 GCA_043756825.1 Betaproteobacteria bacterium
CGAGGCCGAGCTGGGCAAGCGTTTGCAGGGGCCGCTGTTCAAGGCCACGCAGCAGCGCCGGTCGGGCTGGTTCGATGACCGGACCCAGGTGGACGGCCATCGCCGGGTGGTGGCCTTCCAGCGCCTGGACGGCGCCGCCGCCTCGCTGCTGCTGGCTTATGGCGTGCGTACCGACGATGTGCTGGTGGCGTGGTGGGCCGGCTTGCCCTGGCAGGCGGCGGTCACCGCGTTGGTCGCCGGCATGCTGGTGTTCGGGCTGGCCTGGCTGGACCGGGCACTGCGCGCGGCGGAAGCCGCCACCGATGCCGTGCATCAAAGTGAAGCCCAGTTGCGCGCCCTGGCCGACAACCTGCCCGATGTGGTGGTGCGCTTCGACCGCGAGCAGCGCTACCGCTTTGCCAACCTGGCCATCGAGCAGGCCACCGGATTCAAGCCTGCCGCGGTGCTGGGCAAGACCCATGCCGAGCTGGGCATGCCGTCTGCGATCGCCGCCGAATGGTCCGCCACGCTGAACCGGGTCTTTGCGCGCGGACGCACCGAGCAACTGGAGTTTGAATACCCGGGGCCGGCGGGCCTCAGGCGCTGGGAGGCGTTGGCGGTACCCGAGCCGGCGCCGTCGGGCGAGGTGCAGTCCGCACTGGTGATTTGCCGCGATATCAGCGACCGCGCCCGGCACATCGAGGCGATCGAGCGGAGTGAACAACGCTTTCGCCTGGCATCGTCTTATGGCCAGGTCTGGGAGTGGGACACCGCTGCCCGTCAGTTGCTGTTTCCGGCTGCCTGGTGGGCGGGCCTGGGTCATCCGGTGCCGGAGCCCGGGCAAACCCTGGCCGCCTTCGAGGCGATCGTGCATGCCGATGACCTGGGCCGCTGGCGCCAGGCCTTGCGCGAGCACTTGCGCCATCACCGGCCCTACGAGCTGAGCTTTCGGGTGAAAGACGCAGCCGGTGGCTGGCGCTGGCAGCAGACACAGGGCCAATGCAACCGCGATGCCCGGGGCCGGGCGGTCTACATGGCCGGCACCACCTTCGATGTGACCGACCGGCAACTGGCCCAGCAGGCCCTGCACGACAGCCAGCAGCGCCTGACCTACCTGCTGGCCAATTCACCGGCGGTGATCTATACCGCCCGGCCGGGGGGCGACTATGGCGCCACCTACTACAGCCCCAATGTGCAGGTCCTGCTGGGGCACGAGGCCGTGCGCCTGACCAGCGAGCCCGGCTTCTGGCTGAATCATCTGCATCCTGAAGACCGCTACGCCACGCTGGCCCAGCTGGAGCGCTTGCCGGCAATGGGCCACCTGGTGCTGGAGTACCGGTTCCTGCGCTCGGACGGCCAGTGGCGCTGGCTGCACGACGATGTGCACCTCACCCGCGACGCCGCCGGCCAGCCGCTGGAATTGATCGGCTCGCTGGTCGACGTGACCGACCGCCACAACGCCGAAGACGATGTGCGCCACCTGAATGCCGATCTCGAGGATCGGGTGCGGCGCCGCACCGCCGAGCTGCAGACCAGTGAGCGGCGCCTGCGGGCGATCTTCGACACCGTGCCGGTGGCGCTCAGCGAAGAGGATTGGTCGGGCGTGCGCAGCCGCCTGCTGGATTTGCGCGCCAGTGGCGTGCAGGACGGCCCCGGCTACTTTGATGAGCATCCGGCCTTTGTGCGCGAGTGCCTGCACGCCGTGCGCGTGCTGCGTGTCAACCAACGTTCGGCCGCGCTGCAGCAGTTGCCAACAGGCACCGCAGGCGCATTCAGCCTGGCCACCACCCTCGACCCGGCCCTGTCGCTGGGCGACTTCCAGGATGAACTGGCCGCCCTGTGGTCGGGCCAGCGGCTCTACACCAGCCAGCGCAGCCAGGCCACGGCCAGCGGCGACGAACTGCGGCTGATGCTGACCTTGGCACTGCCCGCGCTGGAGGCGTCATCGGACGGCATGGCCCTGGTCTGCCTGATCGACATCACCGAGATCGACAGGCTGAATGCCGAGCTGGACGCCACGGTGGCCCGGCTCAAGCGCATCAACCGCGAGCTCGAGACTTTCAGCTACTCGGTCTCGCACGACCTGAAGGCGCCGCTGCGCGGGATCGACGGCTACAGCCAGCTGCTGCTGCGCGACCACAGCGACAGCCTGGACGAGGAGGCACGGTCCTTTCTGGGGCGCATCCGCGGGGCGACTCAGCAGATGGGCCAGTTGATTGACGATTTGCTGGCCTATTCAAGGCTGGAACAGCACCACGTGACGATGGTGGCCCTGCCGCTGCACGACCTGGTGCAGCAGGTGCTGGCCGACGCGGCCACCGGGGCCCAGATCCAGGGCGCTGTGCTGCGCAACCAGGTCGATCCGGGCCTGCAGGCGCGCGGCGATGCCCAGGGCCTGCGCATGGCCCTGCGCAACCTGGTCGACAACGCGCTGAAGTTCGGCCGGCCCGGCGTGCCGGTGGAGGTGGTGGTGAATGCGGGCGTGTGCGCCACCGAATCGGGCGATGTGCTGCGCGTGACGGTGCGAGACAATGGCATCGGGTTCGACATGAAGTTCCATGACCGGATCTTCGGCATCTTCCAGCGCTTGCACCGCGCCGAGCACTACCCCGGCACCGGGGTGGGTCTGGCCATCGTGCGCAAGGCCATGGACCGCATGGGCGGGCGTGCCGACGCCTTCAGCGAGCCTGGCCAGGGCGCTGTCTTCAACCTTGATCTGCCGGTGGCGTGATGCACAACGAAAGACCGATCCTCCTCGTCGAAGACAACCCGATGGACGTGGACCTGACCTTGCGGGCGTTCAAGCGCCGGCATGTGTCCAACCCGGTGCATGTGGCACGCGACGGCGAAGAGGCCCTGGCCTGGATCCCGCGCTGGGAGGCCGGTGAAATCACGCCGGCGGTGATCCTGCTCGATCTGAAGCTGCCGCGGGTGGACGGGCTGGAGGTGCTGCGCCAGTTCAAGACCCATGCCACCTTTCGCACCATTCCGGTGGTGGTGCTCACCACCTCGGCCGAGCATGCCGATGTGCAGACCGCCTACCAGCTGGGCGCCAACAGCTATATCGTCAAGCCGGTCGAGTTCGAGAAATTCATGGACGTGACCGGTCAGATCGACCTGTACTGGACCCTGGTCAACCAGCCGCCGGCCTGACACGCCGTCGGCGCAACCCATCGACGCTGCAATTCAGCGTTGCAGTTGCTGCCACAGGAAGGCGAACTCCAGCGCCATCATGTCGGCCTTCTGGCTGTTGTCGGCAGCGCCGGCATGGCCGC
>JAYUQJ010000385.1:0-3239 GCA_043756825.1 Betaproteobacteria bacterium
CAGGCGGCCGCGCTGGACGCCGACAGCGACGATGACGTGCTGGCCCTGAGCCGGTCGCTCGACCTGCGGGAACTGGTGGAAGACGAGCTGCTGCTGGGCCTGCCCCTGGTGCCGCGCCACGACTGCTGCCCGCAACCCCTGCCGGTGACCATCGGCCTGGCGGACGAGGGCGATGAATTGCCGCCGTTTGCGCCCGGGGACCCTGGCGCCGCGTTGGCCCTGCACGACGACCCGGATCAACCGGCTGGGGTCAACGCTGCGGCAACCGACGGTGACGCCGATGCGCCCGAGACTCTGGCCGACGGCCGCCCCAATCCCTTTGCGGTGTTGAAGACCTTGAAGAAGGGCGGCGGCCAGGGCGGCGCTGGCCGCTGACGGTTTGCCAGGCCGGCCCACAGGCAAGATCAACCACGCTGCTGTTATAGTCATAGGCTTTTCTTGCTGCCGCTGGTCGATGTCAAGGCCTATGCAGAATGTGCGAGACAACTTTGCCCGGTGCGCCCCGATCCGGGCCCGCGCCCCGACCGATCAGGAGATTTTCATGGCCGTTCAACAAAACAAGAAGTCGCCTTCCAAGCGCGGCATGCACCGCTCGCACAATGCCCTGGTGACGCCGGGCACCGCGATCGAGCCGACCACCGGCGAGGTGCATTTGCGCCATCACATCAGCCCGACCGGTTTCTATCGCGGTCGCAAAGTGTTCAAGAGCAAGGCTGACGCCTGATCTTGACCCGGTATGGGGTCTGGTTCGCCAGGCCGCTGCGGCCTTCGCTGTGGCACTGATCACCCGGCCCCGTACCCCGCGCGGCCGGGTTTTGTCGTTCAATGTTTCCGGCCGGGCTTGAGCCGCCACCGTGGCTGACAAGGCCCCCGTCAACGTGTCACCTCTAACCTCCGCCGCTTCGGCACTGCCCCCCCTAGCCCGTGTGCGGCTGGCGGTGGATTGCATGGGCGGAGACCACGGTCCGTCGGTCACGCTGCCGGCCTGCCGGCGCTTTCTGGACGATCACCCCGACGCCGAGCTGGTGCTGGTGGGCACGGTCGACGCATTGCAGGCCGCCGACAGCTGGTCGCGCTGCAGCCAGGTGGTGGCCACCGAGGTGGTCGACATGCATGACGGCGTCGAGGTTGCGCTGCGGCGCAAACGCGACTCTTCAATGCGGGTGGCAATCGCCCAGCTCAAGCCGGTGGGCGATGGTGCCGCCGCCGCCGCCGATGCCTGCGTGTCTGCCGGCAACACTGGTGCGCTGATGGCGGTGGCGCGCTATGTGCTCAAGACCTTCGACGGCATCGACCGCCCGGCCATCGCAGCCATGCTTCCGAACATGAACGGCGGTTTCACCAAGGTGCTCGACCTGGGGGCCAATGTCGACTGCAGCGCCGAGCACCTGGTGCAGTTTGCGGTGATGGGCAGCGCCCTGGTCAGCGCGCTCGACGGCCAGGAGCAGCCCAGCGTCGGCCTGCTCAACATCGGTGAAGAAACCATCAAGGGCAGCGAGACGATCAAGCGCGCCGGTGAGCTGCTGCGGGTGGCGCACGCCGCCGGGCAGATCAATTTCCACGGCAATGTCGAGGGCAACGACATCTTCAAGGGCACCACTGATCTGGTGGTCTGCGATGGCTTTGTCGGCAATGTGATGCTCAAGACCTCCGAGGGGCTGGCCGGGATGCTGGGCCAGTTCATCAAGGAAGAGTTCACCCGCACACCGATGGCCAAGCTGGCCGCGCTGCTGGCCATGCCGGTGCTCAACCGCTTCAAGGCCCGGGTTGACCACCGGCGCTACAGCGGTGGCGCCTTGCTCGGGCTGCGTGGCTTGGTGTTCAAGGCCCATGGTTCGTCAGACGCCTATGCCTTCGAGCGCGCCCTGGCGCGCGCGTATGATGCGGCCCGCAACAGGTTGTTGGACCGGGTGCATGACCGTATCCGCAACACGCTGGCGGTGCTGCCGGAGGCGGCCAGTGACCGGCCCGACGCCGGTGATGCCGAAATGGCCCCTCCTGCCAAAGCTGCATGATCCACAGCCCTCCGCCCGTGCCTGCGTCGCTGCCCCGTTTTACCCGCATTGCCGGCACCGGCAGCTGCCTGCCAGACCGGCGTGTCAGCAATGCCGATCTGGCTGCAGAGTTGGCGGCTCAAGGCATCGATACCTCGGACGACTGGATCGTCGAACGCACCGGCATCCGGGCGCGCCATTTCGTCGACGCCGGCACCCAGGCCAGCGATCTGGCGGTGGCCGCCGCCCGGCACGCGCTGGAGGCTGCCGCTTGCCAGGCCAGCGATATCGACCTGATCGTGCTGGCCACGTCCACGCCCGACATGGTGTTCCCGTCCACCGCCTGCATCGTGCAGCACAAACTGGGCATCGTGGGATGCCCGGCCTTCGACGTGCAGGCCGTATGTTCGGGCTTTGTCTATGCGCTGACCGTGGCCGATGCGCTGATCCGCACCGGCACCGCGCGCCGGGCGCTGGTGATCGGTGCCGAGGTGTTCTCGCGCATCCTGGATTTCAAGGACCGCGGCACCTGCGTGCTGTTTGGCGACGGCGCGGGCGCGGTGGTGCTCGAGGCCAGCGACAGCCCGGGCATCCTGGCCACCGACCTGCATGCCGACGGCCGCCATGTCGGCATCCTGTGCGTGCCCGGCACCGTCTCGGGCGGGCAGGTGCTGGGCGACCCGCTGTTGAAGATGGACGGCCAGGCGGTGTTCAAGCTGGCGGTCGGCGTGCTGGAGCAGGCCGCCCGCGCGGTGCTGGCCAAGGCCGACCGGAGCGCCTCCGACATCGACTGGCTGATTCCCCACCAGGCCAATATCCGCATCATGCAGGGCACCGCCCGCAAGCTCAAACTCGGCATGGACAAGGTGGTGGTCACGGTCGACCAGCATGGCAACACCTCGGCCGCGTCGATCCCCTTGGCGCTGGATACTGCGGTGCGCGCCGGCCGTATCCAGCGCGGCCAGACCCTGATGCTTGAAGGCGTGGGCGGCGGTTTCACCTGGGGTGCGGTGCTGCTGGACTATTGAGCCCTGCCGACCGTACCCGCGCCCGCCTGCCACCTTGTTCATGACCGGAGCCTTGCCTCGATGATGCCGTTCGCCTTTGTATTCCCCGGGCAGGGTTCGCAGGCCGTGGGCATGCTCGACGCCTGGGGCGACCACCCCGCTGTGCGGGCAACCCTGGACGAAGCCGGCGCGGCGCTGGGCGAGGACATCGCCGGCCTGATCCGGTCCGGGCCAAAGG
>JAYUQJ010000386.1:0-3238 GCA_043756825.1 Betaproteobacteria bacterium
ACCTTGACGCAGGAGGAGCAACGATCAGTGCTCACGATGACCGAGTTCTTGACGTTGAGGTTCGAGCACAGCTACAAGCAGTACTTCAGTGGAAGGCACCTAGAGGTAATCACCGCTCCCATCAGAGGCCTCGTCAGGTGTCGGCAGCCAGCGGCGCCAACAGGCTCGACAGGTTTTCGGGCGTGATCAACGAGGCCGGGCCGGCGGCCCCACCCAACACCGCCTCGGCCAGCGCCGCCTTGCGGGCCTGCAGCGCCAGCAGGCGCTCCTCGATGCTGCCGGCTGCCACCAGGCGGTAGACCGTGACCGGCCTGCCCTGGCCGATGCGGTGGGCGCGGGCGCTGGCCTGCTGCTCCACCGCCGGGTTCCACCAGGGGTCGAGCAGGATCACGGTGTCGGCCGCAGTCAGGTTCAGGCCCACGCCGCCGGCCTTCAAGCTGACCAGGAAGATGGGCACATCGCCCTGCTGGAAAGCCGCCACCCGCGCGCCTCGCTGGGCCGTGGGGGTGTCGCCGGTGAGGCTGAGCCAGGCCAGGCCCAGGGTCTGCAACTCGGGTTCCAGCAGGGCCAGCATGCGGGTGAACTGGGAAAATACCAGGATGCGCCGGCCCTCCTGCACCAGCGTGGGCAGGGTCTCGCGCAGCCAGGCAATCTTGGCGGCGGGTTGGTCGGGCACGGCGGCCGGGCCGGCCGCGGGCAGTGCGTGTCGGGGCGCGTCGTCGTCGTGGGCCAGCAGCCGCGGGTCGTTGCAGACCTGGCGCAGCTTGAGCAGCGCGTCCAGGATGCTGACCATCGCGCCCGAGAAATTCTGGCGCGCCAGGATGCGCCGCACCTGCTCGTCGGCAGCCAGGCGCACGCTCTCGTAGGCCACCCGCTGGGCGCCGGCCAGCGCCACCCGGTGCACTTGCTCGGTGAGCGCGGGCAGCTCAGTGGCCACTTCGGCCTTCTTGCGGCGCAGGATGAAGGGCGCCACCCGCTGGGCCAGCAGGCGGGCGCGCAGGGTCTCGCCGTTTTTCTCGATCGGGGTGCGCCAGTCGCGCACGAAGCTGCGCGCGTCGCCCAGGTAGCCCGGCAGCAGGAAGTGGAACTGGGCCCACAGCTCGCCCAGGTGGTTTTCCATCGGCGTGCCGGTCAGGCTGAGGCGGTGCCGGGCATTCAGCCGGCGCGCTGCGGTGGCGGTGCGGCTGCCGGCGCTCTTGACCATTTGGGCCTCGTCCAGGATCACCAGGTGCCAGGGTTGGCGCTGCAGCGCCATCGCATCGCGCCACAGCAGCGGGTAGCTGGTCAACACCAGGTCGGCATCACCCATGCGGGCGATCTGGCTGGCACGGTGCGGGCCCTGCAGCGTGCGCAGGCGCAGCGCCGGCGCCACCCGCGCCGCCTCGGTCTGCCAGTTGAAGATCAGCGAGGCCGGCGCCACCACCAGGGCGGGCAGATCGAGCCGGCCGGCTTGCTGCTCCAGCAGCAGATGGGCCAGGGCCTGCGCGGTCTTGCCCAGGCCCATGTCGTCGGCCAGGATGCCGGCCAGCTGGTGGCGGCGCAGGTGCTGCAGCCAGGCCAGGCCCTGAAGCTGGTAGGGGCGCAGCGTGAGCCCCAGGCCGGTCGGCGGCGCCACCGGCTGCGGTGGGGCGCCGGCGCTGTGTTGCTGCAGCCAGCCCAGGCCCGGGTCACCCTGCAGCGCCCAATCGCGCCGCGCGCTGGGGTGGCTGGCCATGGCGTCTTGCAGGCCGGCGCGCAGCAGCGCCAGGCGCTGGGCCTCCCAGGACGACAGCAACAGCGGCGCGTCGGGCTTGCGGCGCGGCGCGGTCAGCAGGTCCAGCATCGCCCGGGCGATGGCTTTCAGCGGGGCGGCCTCGGCATCGATGGTGCGACCGCCCGGCGCGTGCAGGCGGATCAGCGCGTCATCGGGGATGGCGGCCAGGGCGTCCGCTTGGGTCCAGCGCCGGTCGTGGCGGATCAGCCGGGCCAGCAGCGGCACCAGGTCCAGGGTCTCGCTGCCGTCGCGGGTCTGCAGGGTCACGCCCAGGCTCAGCAGCCAGCTGCCCATGCCGCGCGGCTGGGTCAGCGGTTTTAGCGCGATCTGCCAGCCACTCACCGGCAGCGCGGCATGGGCAAAGCCGGGCAGTGGGTCGACGGCCCAGCCCTCGGCCTGCAGCGCCGGCAGGGCCTCGGCCCACCAGGCTGGAAAGTCGCTTTCGCGCACAAGGGTCCAGGGGGCATCGTCGGCGGGCAAGGCCGACACCTCAGCGCGCCACTGCAGCGCGTCCAGTGGCAGCGGGTGCAGGCCGGTGGCGCGCAGCCGGGCCTGGGCGGCGGCCAGGCGGTCGGGGCTGGGCCGGGCCGGGCCGGTGGCTGCGGTGGGCCGCCACAGCAGCCGCGCCAACGTCACCTGCGGGCCGCGGGCACCGAACAGCGGGCTGCGCGACGGAGGCCTGACCGGGCCACAGGGGCGCAGGCCCAGCAGGCCGTCACCGCGGTCCAGGGTCTGCAGTTGCAGGCAGGGGCGGGGGCCCGGGTCGTATGCCATCGGGAGGATTGTCGAATGCGCGAGCTCTGCTAGTGCAGTGTTCAACGCTATTCGCGACATAAAACCGTGGATTTGCCGCTGTGGCAGCGTTGCAAATCCTCGCCATGCCACTGGGCATGGCTGCGGTTTGCGCCTAGCCACAGCGGCAAATCCATTGGTTTTCTTAAGTCGCTCACAGCATCGAACACTGCACTAGCGCAGGTCCGTAAGGATTGACACTTTGCCAACACCGCGAGCTACTACCAAAACTCGGCCGTCTTCTACGACAACGTTTCCTTCGTCCCGGTGGCGGTGCCCGAGCCCGCGACGTGCGCGCTGATGTTGGTCGGCCCGGGCCTGTGGGGCCCGGCTGCCCGTCGGCGCGCAAGACATTGCCGATGCGTGGTCAGGTAGCTGCGCTTCCAGACTCAAGTCAGCGCTAGTGCCGGCGCGCTGACGTTTCGGGTTTCGACCGCCGTCAGCCAGCCCTGCTGCAGCGCCGCCAGCAGCCAGGGCTCGAAGGCGAAGCCCGGATCGGCGCTCTCAAGCGCCTGCCCCAGCGACTGGCCCGTCAGCACCGCCTGGGTGAAGGCCGCCACCGTTGCCGGCAGGGCCGTGACTTGCGCCCGGTAGCCGTCGCGCCAGACCAGGGCGCACTCGGCCGTGCGATTTGCAAATGCCGCGCGTACCGGCGCAAAGCGGTCAGCCGCAGGGCTGCGGTGCGCCCGCCAG
>JAYUQJ010000387.1:0-3236 GCA_043756825.1 Betaproteobacteria bacterium
CCGTCACGCACCGCCGAGGCGGGCACGAAGTAGCGCACCGGCCGGCCATTGAGCAGCACCTCACCGCCGTGCATGAAGTCGCGCTTGATCACACCGGCCACCACCTTGAAGGTCTCGGTCCGGCCCGATCCCACCAGGCCGAACACCCCGGTGACCTGGCCGGCAAACACCGACAGGGAATTGTTCTTGACCATCGCCGCCATGCGCAGGTTCTGCACCGACAGCACGCGCCTGCCCTGCGCGCGCACCTGGGTCTTGCGCTGGCCGTACAGGGTTTGCGACAGGTCGCGGCCCACCATCGCCGCGACGATGCGGGCACGGTCGAAGTTGCGGGTGTGGTCGGTGGCCACATGCCTGCCGTCGCGCAGGATGGTGATGCGGTCCGACACCTGCAGGGCCTCTTCCAGTGCATGCGAGATGAAGATCACCGACACGCCACGCCCCTTCAAATGGGCGACCAGATCGAAGAAATACTTCTTCTCCTCGGGCGTCAGGCTGGCGGTGGGCTCGTCGAAGATGATGACCCGTGCCTTGTGCAGCACGGCGCGCGCGATTTCGACCATCTGCTTCTTGGCCGCGCCGAGCAGGCTGACCTGGGCGGTGGGATCGACATCGAACTGCAGCGATTGCATGAACTGCTGGGCCGCGATGTAGATGCCGCGCAGCCGGTTGAAGTAGCGCTCCTGGCCCAGGAACAGGTTCTGCGCCACCGTCATCGTGGGCACCAGGCTGGTCTCCTGGAACACCATCGCGATGCCCAGCTCGCGCGCCTCCACCGGGGTCTGCGGGTTGACTGCGCGGCCCTCGATCAACATCTGGCCCGCGCTGAGGTTCACCACGCCGGCCATGATCTTGGTCAGCGTCGATTTGCCCGCGCCGTTCTCGCCCACGATGGCATGCACTTCGCCAGGCAGCAGCGCAAAGTCGACGTCCTCGATCGCCGGCACGCCGGCGTAGCGCTTGGTGGCCTTGCGCAGTTCCAGAATGGGTGTTGCAAGGGCGTCGGTCATGCCGCCAGGCTCCGGTCGACATCGGCCACTGCCAGGCGCAGCAAGCGCTTGCGGCCCAGGGCCAGCAGGTAGAGGAAAGGGCCGCATGCCACTGCCGCAGCCACGCCGTGGTGCTGGCCATCGAAGCGGCTGTGCAGCGAATAGCGGATCAGCCCGGCGGCGTCCAGGCGGATGACCAGCCCGTAGGAGCGTGGCGGCGCCCAGGGCTTGACCACCCCCATCATCTTCAGGTGCGCGCCCTGCATCGGCTCGAGATAGGTGTTGCCCGAATTCAGCGCCGGGGCGATCCAGTAGGCCGGGTCGACCTCGGCCAGCATGCGCTTGCGGAACACCGGCTCGCGCAGCACGAACTCGACCAGCTGGGTGCGCAGCGCGAAGCAGGTCAACCAGTAGCCCCCATCGGCCGCAGGCACGATGCGCGATGGGTAACCGGGCAGCTTGTCCAGCACCGGCCGCGGCGCGGCTCGGGCGCCGCCCGCGGACGTGTCAAGCTGCAGCACGCGGTGGCGCCAGCTTTCGCACACCCATGCACCATCGGGCGTGGCGCAGGCACCGAAGGCATGGCCCAGGCCGGTGGCCAGCTCGCGCGCGCTGCCGTCCGCGAGCCCGAACTCGACCACCCGGCCGCTTCGGCCCAGGCCCATCAGGTCATGCTTCCAGCGCTCGACCGGGTGTTCGGCCGAGCCGTCGGTGACGATCAGCCGGCCATCGGCGGTGGCGGCGATGGCATTGGCAGCCAACAGCGGCCGGCCGTTCGCGGCCTCGAAGCGGCGGCCGTCGAAGCGGCCACCGACGACGTGCACCGCGCGTCCGTCCAGCGCCACGGCCAGGCCGCCCCCGGGCACGCAGGCCAGTGCCGTGATCGGCTGGCCAGCCGGCGCCAGACCGTGCACCACTTCGCTCGGCGCCCAGTCGGGCGCGGCCGCATCCTGGCGCCAGAGCTGCGGGCCATCGGCCACGAACAGGTTCTGCCCATCGCTGGCCAGATCGGCCGGTGCAGCCAGCGTGGCCAGCACCGGCGCGTCCTCGATCAGCCGGTTGCTCTTGAGCGCGCCATCGAACACCGGCACGGTGATCGATGCCTCGCCCCGGCCCAGCAGTCGGTCGGTCCAGGATCTGAACGTGGCGATCATGCCGACTTGCCCCAGCGCCGGTCGTACTGCACGAAGCCCGGGTCGGCCCCGGGCAGGGTGTAGCGGCCGATGCGGTTGTTCATGATCCCGCCCAGGTAGAGGTGGCCGCGGTGCTCACGCATCGAGGTGATCATCGGATGGTTCTCGCCGCCCAGGTCCCAGAGCGTTTCCAGCACCTCGCCGCGCTCGTTGAACTTCAGCACGCAGCCGGTGTTGATGTTCGGGAACAGCCACTCATCGCGCGGCACCCGCTTGGCCATGCGGCGCCGGAACCCCGGCATGCGCCAGGCCAGGTCGAGTGCCGGGCAGCGCATGCCCACCAGCGACATCCAGTAGTGGCCGTCCGACGAGTTGTTGATGTTGTCGGGGAAGCCCGGCAGGTTGTGCAGCACGATCTCGGTGCTGCCGGCCTTGGGGCCGTCGAACCAGTGGCGCTTGACGCAGCAGCCCCAGGTCTCGGCAAACAGGAAGGACTGGCCGTCGCTGGCGATGCACACGCCGTTGGGGAACTTCAGATCGCGCAGTACGGTGTGCGTCTTGCCGGTGTTGGTGTCGTAGCAGATGATGCGGCCGTTGCCGCGCGCCTCCAGCCCGTCGGTGGCCCATTCATGCATTTCGTAGCGCACGGTGGCCTCGGAAAAGTAGATGCGGCCGTCGTCGGTGATGTCCAGGTCATCGGCCAGGCGCAGCCGGCTGTCGTCGTTGATCGACGAGTAGCTGCGGTTGGTCTCGTCGGTGACCTTTTCCACCACCCGCTCGGGTGTCACCCGGTACAGGCCCATGCCGCCGATGCAGACATACAGGTTGTCCTGGCGATCAAAGGCCATGCCCAGCGGTGTGCCGCCGATGTGGGCATAGACCTCCATGCGCTCGTATTCGGGCGGAAAGAAGCGGATGATGTCGCCGTGCCGCGAGCCTGCGTACAGGTTGTCGTGGCGGTCCAGGATCACGTCCTCCGGGCCCTCGATGCGGCCCAGGCCGATCACCTTCACGCTGCGCAGCTTGTCGTTCTGGGCCCAGCTGGTGCCACAGTCGGGTGCGGTCGACGGCAGCTGCGGCAAGGCATGGTAGGTCGGGCTGACGTAAACCTTGT
>JAYUQJ010000388.1:0-3232 GCA_043756825.1 Betaproteobacteria bacterium
CCACCGGCTGCCCGTGGTTGTAGCCGTAGCGCACCAGCACCACCGGGCAGCCGGCGGCCCTTGCGGCCAGGGCGTCGTTGCTGGAATCGCCCACCATCAAGGTGCGACCGGGCGGCACACCCAGGGCCTGGCAGGTGGCCAGCAGCGGCAAGGGGTCGGGTTTCTTGCGCGCAAAGGCGTCGCCCCCAAAAACCTGGCTGAAATAGCCGGCCAGGCCCTTGGCGGCCAGCAGGGGGCGGGCAAACGCACCGGGCTTGTTGGTCAGGCAAGCCAGGCGCAGGCCGGCTGCCGCCATGGCCCGCAAGCCCTCTTCCGCCCCCGGGTAGACCGCCGAATACTGCCCATTGATCGCCAGGTAATGCTGTTGATACAGGCGCCAGGCCTCGGGATAGAGCGCGCCATCGGCATCCACCGCCTGCAGGGTCTGGCGGATCAAGTGCTCGCTGCCCTTGCCGACGGCGCGTTCGATGAAGCCGCGCGCCACGCCGTTCAGCCCCAGGTCGGCCAGCATCGCGTTCAGCGCCACCACAAAGTCACCCAAGGTATCGACCAGCGTGCCGTCGAGATCGACGATGACAGCCTGGATCGGCGCGAGATTCAAGGATTGCGAGTGCATGTAATGGCAAATTGCGTTGCAGGGCCTGCGGCGGCAGTCCATGCACTGTGCCTCAGCCCGGCGCGACTAGGCCGGGGCCAGCGCCAGCCGGCCGGACCATCCGCAGCATCCCCAGGACAGCAGCGCGGACAGCGGCCAGAATCGGACGATGCAGCCGCCAACCGACCTGACCGACCTGGACGCGCATGCGCTGTCCGCCGCCATCCATGCCCGCCACCTGTCTTGCCGAGAGGTGATGCAGGCCTACCTGGCGCGCATCCATCGCCTGAATCCGGCCTGCCGGGCCATCGTCAACCTGGCCCCCGACGACCTGCTGCTGCAACAGGCCGATGCCCGCGACCGCGAACTGGCGCAGGGGCGATCGCGCGGCTGGATGCATGGCATGCCCCAGGCCATCAAGGACACCGGCCACGCGCTGGGCTTCCCCAGCACCCAGGGCAGCCCGCTGCTCAAGGACGTGCTGCCGGCGCATGACAGCCTGATGACGGCGCGCATGAAGGCCGCCGGCTGCATCGTGATCGGCAAGACCAACATGCCCGAGCTGGGCCTGGGCTCGCACACCTTCAACCCGCTGTTTGGCGCCACGCCCAACGCCTGGGATGCCCAGGTGAGTGCCGGGGGCAGCAGCGGTGGCGCAGCGGTGGCGCTGGCCCAGCGCCTGCTGCCGGTGGCCGACGGCTCGGACTTCATGGGCTCGCTGCGCAACCCGGCCGCCTGGAACCATGTCTTCGGCCTGCGGCCCAGCCAGGGCCGGGTGCCCCTGTGGCCTGCACCCGACACCTGGGTGGCGCAACTGGGCACCGAGGGCCCGATGGCCCGCAATGTGCGCGACCTGGCCCTGCTGCTGGGCACCCAGGCCGGGCACGACCCGCGCGCACCGCTGTCGATTGCCGATGCCGATCGGTCGCCAGAGCGCTTCTTGCCCGCCCGGGCCGATGCGCCGCTGGCCTTGCGCGGCCTGCGCATCGGCTGGCTGGCCGACCTGAGCGGCCACCTGGCGATGGACGACGGCCTGCTGCCGCTGCTGGATCAGGCGCTGGCCCGCTGCGCCAGCGCCGGCGCGGTGATCGAACCCACGCCGCTGGGCTTTGACGCCGACCGGGTGTGGCAGGCCTGGCTGGTCTGGCGCCGTGCGCTGGTGGCACCCAAGGTGGCCGCCTTGCTGCGCAGGCCGGGGGCGCGGCGCGACCAGATCAAGCCCGAGGCGCTGTGGGAGCACGATCAGGGCCTGGGCTTGCATTGGATGGATTTCATGCAGGCCAGTGAGGTGCGCACCGCCTTGCATGCCCACCTGCTGGCCATGTTCGACCGCTTCGATGTGCTGGCGCTGCCCGTGACGCAGGTCTGGCCCTTCCCGATCGAGCATCGCTGGCCGCAGTCCGTGGCCGGCCGGCCCATGGACACCTATCACCGCTGGATGGAGAGCACGATCTACGCCACCTTCGCCGGTCTCCCGGCGATCAGCCTGCCCGCCGGCTTGCATGCCAACGGGCGCTGGCCCGCCGGCTTGCAATGGATCGCACGGCCGCACGGTGATGCAGCGCTATTGCGTGCAGCGGCGGGCTATGAGGCGATTTCAACGGACTTGCTGGCGCGGCGGCCGGCGTTGCCCGTCACCGGTGCGGGTTTGACCGACCTACCAGGGACGTTGCCGGACGAAACGCAATGAGGCAGCCCCGGGGCAGCCGCCGGTGGTTTTGATCGGGCCGGCCTGCGCATGGCTTGCCCGAACCGGACACGCGCCGGCCCGCCTTGACCCGTAATATCGCCGCCGAAAGCAGCGGGCGGGTACATGCTGTCCGAAACTTCAATGGGCCGGGCCCGTGGCTTGGCAAGGTCCCCGGGCTGGGGTGATTGACAGGGCGATGGCGGTGGCGGTGGCCTTGCCATGCAGCGCGGCCGGCATCTGCAGCTGATGACGGGCGAGGGTTGCAGCGGCGAGCGCGCATCAGGGTGAACAGGGGTACACGATGAACTTTGAATGGACACCTGAACAAGAAGCGATCCGAAGCGCGATCTTCCAGGTTTGCAAGACCTTCGACGCCGCCTACTGGCTGGAGCGCGACCGCAACGGCGGCTTCCCGCTGGACTTTCACAAGGCGATTGCCGACGCCGGCTGGCTGGGCGTTTGCATGCCCGAGGCCTATGGCGGCGCGGGCCTGGGCATCCTGGAAGCGGCCATCATGATGCAGACCATCAGCGAATCCGGCGCTGGCATGAGTGGGGTGTCGGCCATCCACATGAACATCTTCGGCCTGAATCCCGTGGTGGTGTTCGGCACCGAGGCGCAGAAGCAGCGCATCCTCCCGCCGCTGATCGCCGGCCAGGAGAAGGCCTGCTTCGCGGTGACCGAACCCAACACCGGCCTGAACACCACCCAGCTCACCACCTTTGCCCGCAAGACAGCCGACGGTTATCTGGTGAACGGTCGCAAGGTCTGGATCAGCACCGCGCAGGTCGCCGAGAAGATGCTGCTGCTGGCCCGCACCACGCCGCTGGAAGAGGTCAAGAACCCCACCGACGGCCTGAGCCTGTTCTATACCGATCTGGACCGCCGTTACGTAGACGTGAAAGAGATCGACAAGCTCGGGCGCAAGGCCGTCGACTCCAACGAAC
>JAYUQJ010000389.1:0-8899 GCA_043756825.1 Betaproteobacteria bacterium
TGCCGTCGGCAATGGTGACCTGTTGGCCGTCGATGTTGAGTTCAGCCATGAGATTCAGGCAGTCTGCTTGACCATGCAGGTCTTGTGTTCAACGTGGTACGCGAACTCGTCGCGGTAATGCTTCAGCATGCCTTGCACCGGCATCGCGGCTGCGTCGCCTAACGCACAGATGGTGCGGCCCTTGATGTTGTCGGCCACCGAGTCCAGCAGCGCCAGGTCTTCCGCCCTGCCCTTGCCATGTTCGATGCGGTCCACCATGCGCCACAGCCAGCCCGTGCCTTCGCGACAGGGTGTGCACTGGCCGCAGCTTTCGTGCTGGTAGAAGTACGACAGGCGCAAAAGGCTCTTGACCATGCAGCGCGAATCGTCCATCACGATCACCGCGCCAGAGCCCAACATGGAGCCGGCCTTGGCGATGGCGTCGTAATCCATCGTGATGTCCATCATCACCGCGCCCGGCAGCACCGGCGCCGATGAACCGCCCGGGATCACGGCCTTGAGCTGGCGCCCGGTGCGCACGCCGCCGGCCAGTTCCAGCAGCTGGGAGAACGGCGTGCCCAGCGGGACTTCAAAATTACCGGGCAGGTTGACGTCGCCGACCACGCTGAAGATCTTGGTGCCGCCGTTGTTGGGCTTGCCGCACTCCAGGTACTTTTGGCCGCCGTGGTTGATGATCCACGGCACGGCCGCGAAGGTCTCGGTGTTGTTGATCGTCGTCGGCTTGCCGTACAGGCCAAAACTGGCCGGAAACGGCGGCTTGAAACGCGGCTGCCCCTTCTTGCCTTCCAGGCTTTCGAGCAGCGCGGTTTCTTCACCGCAGATGTAGGCGCCGAAGCCGTGAAACGCGTGCAGCTGGAAGCTGAGGTTGCTGCCCAGAATGTTGTCACCCAACAGGCCGGCCGCACGCGCCTCTTCCAGCGCCTCTTCAAAACGTTCATACGCTTCAAAGATTTCGCCGTGGATGTAGTTGTAGCCCACCTGGATGCCCATCGCATAGGCGGCAATGGCCATGCCTTCGATGACGATGTGCGGGTTGTAGGCCAGGATGTCGCGGTCCTTGCAAGTGCCCGGCTCGCCTTCGTCTGAATTGCAGACCAGGTACTTCGGCCCTGGATAAGCGCGCGGCATGAAGCTCCACTTCAGGCCGGTCGGAAAGCCCGCACCGCCGCGGCCGCGCAATGCACTGAGCTTGACTTCGGCGATGACCTGCTCCTGCGTCATGCCTGCTTCATTGCCAACCACGCCGTCCTTCGCCAGGATCTTCTTCAGCGCCGCATAACCACCGCGGGCGATGTAGTCCTGCAGGCGCCAGTTCTTGCCATCAAGACCGGCGTAAATCTGCGGGTCCAGATGGCGGTTGTGGAAACAACTCTCGACGCCTTTGGCCTGAAATTTCGACAGGTCAAACATGGCTGGCCTTCAACATCTGCAGCAGTTCATCAATGCGTTCGTGGCTCATGAAGCTGAGCATCTGACGGTCATTCACCAGCATCACCGGTGCGTCGGCGCAGGCACCCAGGCATTCGCTGGGCTGCACGGTGAAGACGCCGTCTGCGGTGCTGCCATAGGGCTCGACGCCGAGCTTGCTGCAGATGTGCGCCAAGGCCTTGTCGCCGTCACGCAACTGGCACGGCAGATTGGTGCAGACGTTGAGTTTGAAGCGGCCCACCGGCTGCGTGTTGTACATGTTGTAGAAGGTGCTGACTTCGTGCACCGCGATGGTGGGCATGCCGAGGTAGGCCGCGATGCCGTCTTCATCAGCGATGGCCACAAAGCCCTGCTCGTGCTGCACGATCGCCAGGCAGGCCATCACGGCCGATGCCTTGCCGTTCTCGGGGTACTTGGCCACTTCGCGTGCAAAGCGGGCCAGGGTGCTTGCTGAAAACCTCATCGATCAATCTCGCCGAAGACAATGTCCATGGTGCCGATGATGGCCACCGCGTCCGCAATCATGTGGCCCCGCGCCATCTCATCCAGCGCGGCCAGGTGCGGGAAACCCGGCGGGCGGATCTTCAGCCGATAGGGCTTGTTGGCCCCGTCGCTGACCAGGTAGATGCCGAACTCGCCCTTGGGATGCTCGACCGCGGCATAGGCCTCGCCCTCGGGCACGTGGAAGCCTTCGGTAAAGAGCTTGAAGTGGTGGATCAACTCCTCCATATTGCTCTTCATGCCCACCCGGGCGGGCGGTGCCACCTTGTGGTTGTCGGTGATCACCGGGCCGGGGTTGGCGCGCAGCCATTGGCTGCACTGCTGGATGATGCGGTTGGCCTGGCGCATCTCTTCGACCCGCACCAGATAGCGGTCGTAGGTATCGCCATTGACACCCACCGGAATGTCGAAATCCATGCGGTCGTAGACATCGTAGGGCTGCTTCTTGCGCAAGTCCCATTCGATGCCCGAGCCGCGCAGCATCGGGCCGGTGAAGCCCAGGTTGAGGGCCCGTTCGGGCGTTACCACACCGATGCCCACGGTGCGCTGCTTCCAGATGCGGTTGTCGGTCAGCAAGGTCTCGTACTCGTCGACCCGGCCCGGGAACTTGGCGCAGAAATCGTCGATGAAATCGAGCAGCGAGCCTTGGCGGTTGGTGTTGAGTTCGCCGACGGCGCGCGCATTGTGGATCCTCGAGGCCTTGTACTGCGCCATGGTGTCGGGCAGATCACGGTAGACACCGCCCGGCCGGAAATAGGCCGCATGCATGCGGGCGCCCGAGACCGCCTCGTACATGTCGAAAATGTCTTCGCGCTCGCGAAAGCAGTAGATCAGGATGTTCATCGCACCGCAGTCGATGCCGTGCGCGCCCAGCCACAACAGGTGGTTGAGCAAGCGGGTCAGCTCGGAGAACATCACCCGGATGTACTGTGCCCGCTCGGGCACCTGCAGCCCCATCAGGCGCTCGATGGCCAGGCAGTAGGCATGCTCGTTGCACATCATCGACACATAGTCGAGCCGGTCCATGTAAGGCAGCGACTGGATGAAAGTCTTGCTTTCGGCCAGTTTCTCGGTGGCGCGGTGCAGCAGGCCGATGTGCGGGTCGGCGCGCTGGATGACTTCGCCGTCGAGTTCGAGCACCAGGCGCAGCACACCATGCGCGGCCGGATGCTGAGGCCCGAAATTGAGGGTGTAGTTCTTGATCTCAGCCATGAAAGCAGTGCCTCAGTGCAAGCCGCCGTAGTTGTCTTCGCGGATGATGCGCGGTGTGATCTCGCGCGGCTCGATGGTCACGGGCTGGTAGATCACACGTTTCAGCTCGGCGTCGTAGCGCATCTCGACATGGCCCGAAACTGGAAAATCCTTGCGCAGGGGATGACCGATGAAGCCATAGTCGGTGAGGATGCGGCGCAAATCGACATGACCGTCGAAGATCAGGCCGAACATGTCGAAGGCCTCGCGTTCAAACCAATTGGCTGCCGACCACACCTCGGTGAGCGACGCCACCATCGGCAGATCGTCATCCGGCGCAAACACCTTCAGACGCAGACGCCAGTTGTGGCTGATGCTGAGCAGGTGCGACACCACCGAGTAACGCAGGCCGTCCCAGGGCCGGTCATGCCAGCTGCTGTGGTCGATGCCGCACAGGTCGATGAGCTGCTCGAACTTCAACGTTGCGTGGTCGCGCAGCATGCCCGCCACGGCCAGGTAATCGGCCGCGGTCACAGTGATCGAGATTTCGCCCCGTTCACGTTTGAAGGCCTTGATCTTGTCACCCAGCGCGGCTTCCAGCGCGGCCTGCAGGCTATCGAGTCTCTGGGTCATGGTGGTCAGGCTCGGGCAATCGTGTTTTCACGACGGATCTTGGCCTGCAGCTGCAGGATGCCGTAGAGCAGCGCCTCGGCCGTGGGCGGACATCCCGGCACATAGACATCCACCGGCACGATGCGGTCGCAGCCGCGCACCACCGAATAGCTGTAGTGGTAGTAGCCGCCGCCGTTGGCACATGACCCCATGCTCAGCACCCAGCGGGGCTCGGCCATCTGGTCATACACCTTGCGCAGCGCCGGGCCCATCTTGTTGCACAGGGTGCCAGCCACGATCATCAGGTCGCTCTGGCGCGGGCTGGGCCGGAACAACATGCCGAAGCGGTCGATGTCATAACGCGCAGCACCGGCGTGAATCATCTCCACCGCACAACAAGCCAGCCCGAAGGTCATCGGCCACAGCGAACCGGTCTTGGACCAGTTGATCAGCTTGTCGACCGAGGTGGTGACAAAACCTTCCTTCAAAACGCCTTCGATGCCCATCGTGTGTCCTCGTGTACTGTCTGCGCGCCGAGCCGTCTGCCCGCCAAGCTCATTCCCAGTCGAGCGCGCCCTTCTTCCACTCGTAGATGAAACCCACCACGAGGATGGTGAGGAACATCATCATCGCCCAGAAGCCTGCCGCGCCAATGTCACGCAGCGACGCTGCCCATGGAAAGAGAAAGGCGATCTCGAGATCGAACAGGATGAAGAGGATGGCCACCAGGTAGTAGCGCACATCGAACTTCATGCGGGCGTCCTCGAAGGCCTCGAAGCCGCATTCGTAGGGACTGTTCTTGGCTGCGTCAGGGCGCTGTGGCCCGAGCAGGTAACCCAGCAGCTGGGGCACCACACCGACCGCCACGCCGACCAGGATGAACAGGATGACAGGGAGGTACTGTTGCAGGTCCATGGTGAGCGGCGACTAAGTTGTGGGATGCATCCGGCCACACTTCAGGCTTGGCCTAGCGTGCCACCCGGGCCCGATCAGCTTCACTGCCCGACCCCTCGGCGACACGCCAAGCTAGCGCGCTGGGATCGCCCGCCCGGGGCCGGATCAGGCCTGGGCAAGACATCAAAGAGCTTGGTGCCGTCGGCGAGACTCGAACTCGCACAGCTTTCGCCACTACCCCCTCAAGATAGCGTGTCTACCAATTTCACCACGACGGCTTTGCGCCAGACCGAGCCTGGCTCTGTACAACTTGCGTGAGGAATTGCTTGTTGGACAGCCTTGGATTCTATACGGAAAACACCCGATCTCCGGGTTAATGCGGGGATTGGTCAGCAGCCAGCGCGCCGCTCGAACCCGGCGAGATGCACCTCGCGTGGACGCCTGGCGTCAACGCGTGGGGATGGCGCCAGCAGAGGCCGCGGGTGCAGGTGCCGGCAGTGCGGCAGACGCGCCGCCGCCCGCGATGGCAGGCATGCTGGCGGCCGGTATGGCCGCGCGGTCGAGCACGCTGGCGCCGCTGCTGGGCGCGCGCGCCGAAACGCTGTTGGACAGGTAGGCCAGGGTCAAGGTGCAAACAAAGAAAATCGTGGCACAGACGGCCGTGAAGCGCGACAGGAAATTGGCGCTGCCGGTAGCACCGAACAGGCTGCCTGACGCGCCACTGCCGAACGAGGCGCCCATATCAGCGCCCTTGCCCTGCTGCACCAGCACCAGGCCGATCATCGCGATGGCCGCCACGAGTTGCACCACCAACACCAGATTTGTCCAGACTTGCATATCGAAGATCCTTCAGAAATTTACATGGCATGCGGATGCGGCGGGGCCGGGTCCGCGCGCGCAGCGGAGTTGCGCCCGATCCGGATATTCAACCCGCGGCGCGGCAGATGGCGATGAAGTCGGCCGCCTTCAAGCTGGCCCCACCGATCAGACCGCCGTCGATATCGGGCTGGGCCAGCAGCGAAGCGGCGTTGTCGGGCTTCATGCTGCCGCCGTAGAGAATCATCATGCTGTCGGCCTGGGAGGTGGCGGCCTTCAACTGGGCCCGCAGCAGCGCGTGCACGGCCTGCGCCTGCTCGGGCATGGCCACCTTGCCGGTGCCGATCGCCCAGACCGGCTCATAGGCCACCACCATTTCACCCGCGCAGTGGCCCAGGATGTGGATCACGGCCGACAACTGGCGCTTGACCACCGGTTCGGTCTGGCCGGCCTCGCGCTCGGCCAAGGTCTCACCCACGCAGACGATGGGGGTCAGGCCGCGGGCCAGCGCGGCCTTGGCCTTGTCGGCCACCTGTTGATCGGTCTCGGCGTGGTGCTGCCGACGCTCGCTGTGGCCGACCAGGGCATAGCGGCAGCCAAACTCGGTCAGCATCGCCGCCGATACCTCGCCGGTGTAGGCGCCCTGTTCGTGGGCAGACAGGTCCTGTGCGCCCCAGCGCAGACCGGTGCCGGCCCAGGCCACCGCAGTCTCCGACAGGTAGGGGAAGGGCACGCACACCGCCACATCACAGGCAAAGGGCCGGGCCGCAGCGACAGCGGCCAACAACTCGGCATTGGCGCTGTGGCTGCCGTGCATCTTCCAGTTGCCGGCCACGAGTTTGCGTCGCATGGTGAGGTCTTTCGGTGGTCTCAAACGGTCCAGTCCAGCACGATCTTGCCCACATGCTGGCTCGATTCCATCAGTGCATGGGCCTGGGCGGCCTGGGCCGCCGGGAACACCCGGTGGATCACCGGCTTGATCGTGCCGGCCTCGATCAGCGGCCAGACTTGCTGGCGCAGCGCCGCAGCGATGGCGGCCTTGAAGGCGATCGACCGGGGCCTCAGCGTGGATCCGGTGATCGTCAAGCGGCGGCGCAGCACCTCGCCGGCATTGAAGCTGCTGTTGACACCGCCCTGCACCGCGATGATCACGATGCGGCCGTCCTCGGCGGTGCACTGCACTTCGCGCGCCACGTAGTCGCCGGCCACCATGTCGAGCACCACATCGGCGCCCTTGCCGCCGGTGACGGCCTTGACTTCGGCAACGAAGTCCTGCGTGTTGTAGTTGATGCCGACATCCGCGCCCAGCGCCACGCAGGCCTTGACCTTGTCGTCGCTGCCTGCCGTGGCGATGACCCGGGCACCCATCGCCCTGGCCAGCTGGATCGCGGTCACGCCGATGCCGCTGGAGCCCCCCTGCACCAGCAGGGTCTCGCCCGCCTGCAGGCGGCAGCGATCGAAGACATTCGACCAGACGGTAAAAAAGGTCTCGGGCAGGCTGGCCGCCTCGATATCGCTCAGCAGGGCCGGCACCGGCAGGCATTGAGAGATCGGTGCGGTGCACAGGTTGGCATAGCCACCCCCGGCCACCAGCGCACAGACCCGGTCGCCCAGTTGAAAGCCGGCGGCGGCCAATTCAGCTGCGACACCGCCGACCACGGTGCCGGCGATCTCCAGCCCGGGCAGGTCAGATGCGCCTGGCGGTGGCGCATAGGCCCCCTTGCGCTGCAACACGTCGGGCCGGTTGATGCCGGACGCGGTAACCCGCACCAGCAACTCACCGGCTGCGGGCACAGGGTCGGGGCGCTGGGCCTCGACCAGCACGTCAGGGCCGCCAAAGGCGGTCAAAGTGATGGCACGCATCGCTGGGGTCTGCGGCGGCGGGCCGGTCAGCCCTGGTTGCCGTGGTTGCCCGGGCTGCCGTCATTGCCGGCGGGCGCACTGGCGGCTTCGGTGGCGGGCGCGTCGCTGCGCTCGGGCCGGTCGCTGCGCTCACGCCGCGGCGGGCGGTCGCCACGCGGACCACGGTCGGGGCGGTCACCGAAATCACGCCGCGGTGGGCGCTCGAAACGCTCTTCCTCCATGCCCTCCGGGCGCTCGAGCAGGGCCTTCATCGACAGCTTGATGCGACCCTTTTCGTCGGTCTCCATGACCTTGACCTTGACGATCTGGCCTTCCTTGAGGAAGTCGGTGACGTTCTCCACCCGCTGGTGCGCGATCTGGCTGATGTGCAGCAGGCCGTCCTTGCCCGGCAGGATGTTGACCAGCGCGCCGAAGTCCAGGATCTTGGTGATCGCACCTTCGTAGACCTTGCCGATCTCGGCCTCGGCAGTGATCTCGGCAATGCGCTTCTTGGCGAACTCGGCCTTGTCGCCGTCGGTGCTGGCGATGGTGATGGTGCCGTCCTCGCCGATGTCGATGGTGCAGCCGGTCTCCTCGGTCAGCGCGCGGATGGTGGCGCCGCCCTTGCCGATGATGTCGCGGATCTTCTCGGGGTTGATCTTCATGGTGTACA
Organism: Betaproteobacteria bacterium; assembly: GCA_043756825.1. GTDB lineage: Bacteria > Pseudomonadota > Gammaproteobacteria > Burkholderiales > Burkholderiaceae_C > Pseudaquabacterium. Next base: position 7,958 of record JAYUQJ010000389.1, read on the forward strand.
GGCGCGGCGCGAACACCGACACCTCGGCCTTGGCCTCGCCCACCGAAGATTGCATGCAGCCCAGGATGTGCAGGCGGGCCTCCTTGGCCTGGGCCAGCGCCACCTGCATGATTTCCTTGGTGATGCCCTGGATCTTGATATCCATCTGCAGCGCGGTGATGCCCGCGGTGGTACCGGCCACCTTGAAGTCCATGTCGCCCAGGTGATCCTCGTCACCGAGGATGTCTGTCAGCACGGCAAACTTGTTGCCATCCTTGATCAGGCCCATGGCGATGCCGGCCACATGGGCCTTCATCGGCACGCCGGCGTCCATCATGGCCAGGCAGCCGCCGCAGACCGAGGCCATCGACGACGAGCCGTTGCTCTCGGTGATTTCCGAGACCACGCGGATCGCGTACGGAAAATCTTCCTTGCTCGGCAGCGCGGCAATCAGCGCGCGCTTGGCCAGGCGGCCATGGCCGATTTCGCGGCGCTTGGGCGTGCCCACGCGGCCGGTCTCGCCGGTGGCGAAGGGCGGCATGTTGTAGTGCAGCATGAAGCGGTCGGTGAACTCGCCGGCCAGCGCGTCGATGCGCTGCGCGTCGCGGTCGGTGCCCAGCGTGGCGACGACGACAGCCTGGGTCTCGCCGCGCGTGAACAGCGCCGAGCCGTGGGTGCGCGGCAGCACGCCGGTGCGGATCTCGATCGGGCGCACGGTGCGTGTATCACGGCCGTCGATGCGCGGCTCGCCGGCCAGGATCTGGCCGCGCACGATGCGCGACTCGATCTCGAACAGCAGGCCTTCAACTTCAACCTTGTCGAACTCGACGCCATCGCCCTTGAGCGCGGCCATCACATTGGCCGTGGCTTCGCGGCAGGCCTGGGTGCGGGCCTGCTTGCTGCGGATCTGGTAGGCCGCGCGCAGGGCCGGCTCGGCCAGTGCGTTGACGGTGGCGATGAAGG
>JAYUQJ010000390.1:0-3227 GCA_043756825.1 Betaproteobacteria bacterium
TCGGTGGTGCCAGTGTCCAGGGCAGTGGTGGTCATGGTGAATGGGGTCCTGTTGGGATTGCGGGCTCAGCGGAGGTTGAAGCTGGCGTTCGAGACCACGGTTCGATCATTCACCAGGCCCTCGAAGATGATGCGACCCGGGCCGTCGTGCCAGGCCAGCAGGCGCAACGCGTCGCCCGGATAGACCGGCGAAGAGAAGCGCAGCTTCAGACTCTCAAAGCGCGCCGCGTCGCCACCGCACAGGGCGCCCAGCAGCATCTGCCCGCAGTGCCCGTAGGTGCACAAGCCATGCAGGATGGGTGACTCGAAGCCGCCGAAGCGCGCCGCTTGCGGGTCGATGTGCAGGGGGTTGTAGTCGCCCGACAAGCGGTATAGCTGGGCCTGGTTGGCAGCAATCTGCGCCGTCAATTCCAGGTCGGGCGCACGCTCGGGCCGATTGATGCGGGTGGATCGGCTGATGCCCGCGCCTTCGAACGGCGCAATGTCACCCAACTGCACCACACCGCGCCGGAACGAGCCGCTGACCATGCGCACGCACACGCGGCCATCGACATCGGTGACTTCGCTTTCAAACTCCAGAAACGCGTTGCCCTTGCCGCGCGGCTGCACCGACAGCAAGCGCGACCGCACGCTCACCGTGCCAGTTAGCGGCAAAGGTGCGAGCAGCTCCAGGCTGCGCTCGGCATCAATCGTCAAGGGCCCGGGTGACGGCGGCAGGGCCGCGGCATCGAGCGCAATGCCCGCCCCGCCCCAGCGGATGGCGAAGGTGGGAAATACCGCGAAATCAGCATGGCCTTCAAACGTGAAGCGCAGATCGGCGCAACCGATGCCCACCGCATACAGCAGCACATCACGCTGCGTATAGGTGATGGGCACCGGCGCGCTCCAGGCGCCGGGCTGGTCGTCGGGCAGCAGTGCCCTGGGGTTGTAGACGGCCACCTCAGTTGCGGAACACGGCCGCGATCGACGGGTCTTCGACACCGCCCTCGTATTGGCGCACCTCATGGCGGCCGACCACCATGTGGTGCACCTCGTCCGGGCCATCGGCCAGGCGCAGGGTGCGTGCGCCAGCATAGAAGCCGGCCAGCACGAAGTCGTCCGACACGCCGGCACCGCCATGGGCCTGGATCGCCATGTCGATCACCTCGCAGGCCATCAGCGGCGCCACCACCTTGATCATCGCGATCTCGGCCTTGGCCTGCTTGTTGCCCACGGTATCCATCATGTAGGCCGCGCGCAGCGTCAGCAGGCGGGCCTGGTCGATCTTGCAGCGCGCGTCGGCAATGCGCTCGTGCCAGACGCCCTGGCGTGAAATCTCCTTGCCAAAGGCGACCCGCGCATCCAGCCGGGCGCACATCAGGCTGAGCGCGCGCTCGGCCATGCCGATGGTGCGCATGCAGTGGTGGATGCGCCCCGGGCCCAGCCGGCCTTGCGCGATCTCGAAGCCGCGGCCCTCGCCCAGCAGCACGTGGCTGACGGGCACGCGCACATCGACCAGGTCGACCTCCATGTGGCCATGCGGCGCGTCGTCGCGACCGAAGACCTTGAGCGGGCGCAACACCTTCACGCCCGGCGTGGCCATCGGCACCAGCACCATCGACTGCTGGCTGTGGCGCGGTGCGTCGAAGTCGGTCTTGCCCATCACGATCAGGATCTGGCAGCGCGGATCGCCCGCCCCCGACGACCACCACTTGCGGCCGTTGATCACGTACTGGTCGCCGTCGCGCTTGATCGATGTCTCGATGTTGGTGGCATCGCTCGAGGCCACCGCCGGCTCGGTCATCAGGAAGGCCGAGCGGATCTCGCCGCGCAGCAGCGGTGCCAGCCACTCGGCCTTGTGCTCTTGCTTGCCATAGCGCTCGATGGTCTCCATATTGCCGGTGTCGGGCGCCGAGCAGTTGAAGACCTCGCTGCTGAAGGGCACGCTGCCCATGATCTCGGCCAGCGGCGCGTACTCGAGATTGCTCAGGCCGGCGCCGCGCTCGGACTCGGGCAGGAACAGATTCCACAGACCCGCCTCGCGTGCCAGGGGCTTGAGCGACTCGGTCACCTGGCTGGGCTGCCAGGGGTTGCCGGCGGCGCGGTAGCCGTCCAGCTCGTCGTGGTATTCGGCTTCGCGCGGCAGCACATGCTGGTGCATGAAGGCCCACAGGCGGGCCTGCAGCGCCTGCACCTTGGGGGGGTGGTCGAAGTTCATCGTCGGTCCTGGTGGTTGCGGCCTGCCGCGAAGCGGTGGCCGGCTGCCGGCTGCCGGCAGCCACAAGGCCCGCCCGGCACGAGCGCACGGTAGCCAGGCGGCCAGAGAGCGTCGGTCACACCGGGGACATCGGCCCCGCAGGACGACTCGTCAAGCCGCCGGCCTTGCGCCAGCGCAAATCCGCGGGGCATCAAACATGCTCGCCGCCGAAGCGCTGGATCAGCTGGTCGATGTACTGCTCCACCAGCCTTTCGTACTCGCTGATCACCACCGGGGTGACCAGGGCCTTCATCAAGGCCGGCAAGGGCAATTGCAGCTCGCCGTCGATGCGCAACACCAGGTGGGTGTAGGTCTTCTTGTTGCGGATGGCCCAGCTGCCGCCCACCTGGGCATTGCCCTGGCCGGCCACCGGGGTCCAGAACACCTGGCCCTTTTTCTTGTCTGCCACATAGCGCGAGGCATAGACGGTCTGGATGTGGATGGCGTCGGTGCCCACCTTCTCCATTTCCCAGCGGTAGGTGCCGCCACCCAGGTCCACCAGCCGGGCCAGCCCGGGAAAGTGGCTGGCCGAGGCGGGCACGTCGGCCAGCACCGAGAAGACCTCGGCATACGGGCGTTGACCTCGAATTCGTAGGCCAGGTCGAAAGGAACGGTGATCGCCATGGGGGTGCGCCGTGGGGGGTGGGGAGGATGGGGGGCAGGGCCGCGTCGGCACCGCTTGTACCAGCCCGGCCGCGCTGGGCGCTCAGGCGCCAGGCTTGCCGAACTGACGCAGCGCAAAGGCCCACACCATGCGCGACGCATCGGGGCCGCGCGGGTCGGCGTAGGCCTGGCCGGCGGCGCCACCGCTCCAGGCATGGCCCAGGCCCTGCACCAGTGCCAGCGTGGCCACGGTACGGCCCTGGCAGCGGTAGTCGGTCAGGCTCACCGGATAGCGCTGGCCGCGCTGCACCGTGCGCGGCGCCCTGGGACGGGCGCCCGCCGCGTCGGCCCAGGCCTGCACCGCCGCCTGGCCATTGGCCGGCGCCACC
>JAYUQJ010000391.1:0-8873 GCA_043756825.1 Betaproteobacteria bacterium
AGACCCGCCGCTGAAGGCCCAAGGCCCGCCGACATCCGCCGACCAGGTGGCGCCCACCGCCAGCACGGCCGGATCGGCCGCCGGGTAGGCCACGCCCCAAGCGCCACCAAAGCGCGCGAAGCTGTTGCCCGCTGCGGCGGTGACGATGATGTTGCGCGCGGCCAGCGCGGCCAGTTCGTCGCCCAGGCCGAAGCGTGCAATCGCCGAGCTCCAGTTGCCGCCATCGCCCAGCGACAGGTTGACCACGCCGACACGGTATTCGTCGGCATGCGCCACCACCCAGCGCAGCGCGTTTTCGAGGTAGGAGAAATAGCCTTTGCCGTTGTCCTGGAATACCTTCAAGGCGATCAGGTCGGCGCCCGGGGCCAGGCCGCCGTAGGCGCCGTCGGCCGCGCCAATCAGGCTGCCGATGTTCGAGCCATGGCCATTGCGGTCGCTGGCATCGGTGTCGCCGTTGGCGAAGTCGTACTGGTAGACGATGCGGTCGGCTATGCCGTCGTGGTTGGCGTCGGGCCCGAAGAAGGGGTTGTCCAGGTCGATGCCGGTGTCGATCACCACCACCGACACGCCACTGCCGTCGATGCCGCTGAAGCGGGCATCGGCGCGCAAGGCGTCCAGCCCGATCAGCCGCTGTGCGGCGCGGTTGCTGGCGGCCACCGACGCGGTGGACGCCTCCACGGTCAAGGCCGCATCCGGCAGCTCCAGCAGCTGCGCCGAACCGGTCAGCAGCGTGTCGGTCGAGCCCGCCGCCCCACCGGCACCGCCGGCAACACCCGGCGCAGTCTGCAACCAGCCACCTTGTTGCAACTGGGCCACGGTGTAGCTGCCCGGCAGCAGCGCATCGAAGCGCCAGGTGCCGTCGCTGCCGCTGACGGTGAAGCGCTCGTCGGTGTCGAGCAGGCTGTTGTCGTTGGTGTCGAGGAACACGGTCCAGCCGGCCAGGCCGGCTTCGCCCTCGCCACGCTGGCCGTTGCCGTCGATATCCTCGTAGGCGCTGCCGCTCAGATGCGCCGCCGCCACGCTGCCGAAGTCCAGCGTGTTGTGCTGGCTGCCGCTGGTGACGGTGACGCTGTAGTGGCCGCTGCCGGGCAGGGTCAGCAGCCGGTCGGCCGCCACCACGCTGCGCAGGCTGTAGGGGCCGGCCAGCAATCCGTCGAAACGCCAGCTGCCGTCGTCCAGCGTCAGTACGCTGGCTTCGATGCTGCCGTCGCTGTCGCGGTCGAGCTGCACGCTGATGCCCGACAGCAGCGCCTCGCCGTCGTCACGCTGGCCGTTGGCATTGGTGTCGTCAAAGGCCACGCCACTGGCGCTGCCGCGCTGGAAGGCGCCGAAGTCGACCGATTCGGTGGTGCTGTCGGCCAGCACCGTCACCGGCTGGCGGCCGGTGCTGGGGTAGGTGCCGATCCAGCCGCTGCTGATGACCTGGCCCACCACCACCTGGCCTGCCAGCACATGCTCGAAGCGGTAGGCGCCATCGGTGTCGGTGTCGGTGCTGGTTTCGCCGGCGTCGAGCACGCCGTCGTCGTCCGCGTCAAGGAAGATGGTCCAGCCGGCCACGCCGAGTTCGCCGATGTCGTGCGTGCCATCGGCGTCGCTGTCGTCGAACACCAGGCCGGCAATCGCGCCGTAACCGGCGGCCACCGTGGTCCGGGCATCGGCCTCGCCAGGCGCTGCCTCGACATTGCCGGCGTTATCGCTGGCCACGCTGTAGAAGGCGTAGCTGCGGCCGCGTTCGCCGGTGAAGATCGCCTCGGTCAGGGTGGTGTCGACCAGCCAGGTCTGGAACTCGCTGCCGTCGGCGGACACATAGACGGTGTAGCTGGCGATGGCCGAGCCGCCCTCGGCGTCGGCGCCGGTCCAGCTGACCGTGAACTCAGGCTCCTCGCTCAGCGCTGCCAGTGCGGCCACCGCGCTGACCGGCTTGCCGGCATCCAGGGTGTGGAAGATCGCCGGGGTGTCGATCGGCTCTTCGGTGTCGAACACGATGCGCGCGCTGGCGTCGATCACGGTGCCGGTGGCCACGTTGCGCTTGGCCTTGACGGTGTAGCTGAGGAAGCCTTCGCCACGGCCGTCCTTGTTGCCGTCGGCGTCCTTGTTGGGCGGCAGGAAACCGAGCTGGGCATCGGTGGGCAACTCGCCGGTGGCCGCGTCGATGGTGCTGAGCCGCCAGGTCACGATGCCGGTGCTGACATCGATCGCCGCCGACACGTCCAGCAGGTAGCCGCGGGTGGCGCTGTAGTCCAGCCGCTTGCTGTAGAAGGCGCTCTTGCCGTCAAGCTGGATGCGCTGGTCGCCAAAGCCGAAGTCATCGACCCGGAAGCTGCGCCAGTCGAGGTCGGCGTCGAGCTGCTCGGTGACCACCACCTCCTGGGCCGGCGCGGCGGCATCGGCCGCGTTCTCGAAGCGGATGGTGTAGGCCAGCGTGGTGCCGGCCGCAATCCAGTGCTCGTCGCCAAAGCCGTCCGGGCCGAGGATGTCGTTGGGGTCGCGCGGCACCACCGGCTCAGGGTCGTAGGGCGGTGGGTCCGGGTCGTCGTCGCAGCAATTGTCGGGCGGGCTGGGCAGGCCCCAACCCGAAGTCTGGATCGGTGCAGCCGCAGCGGTATTGCCGGCCGAAATCGCCTGCGCCACATCGAGCAGCGACTGCGAGATCGAGATCACGGCCGTGCCTGCGCTGGACCAGCTGCCATCGGCAGCGCGGTTGGCGGTGCGCAGGACCGAGGCGTTGCTGGAGTTGACCGCCTCGGACCACACCAGCAGCGCACGCCCATCGGCCTGCTGCGCCAGACGCAGGCTGCCCTGAACCAGGCCCTGCGCGATGTCGCTGGTGGCGCCCCAGGTGCCGGCGGCGGCATCCCAAAGCGCACTCTGCACCGTCAGCGAGGGACGGTAGTCGTCCAGCGCGCCGGTGCGCAGGGTCCAGGCCGCCAGCAGGTTGCCGTCGGACAGGCGCACTATCACCGCTTGTTGTTCCTCGCCGGTACCAGCGGCCAGGGACTGCAGTGCCGTCCAGCTGCCGTCGGGCGCCATGCGCGCGCTGACCAGATCGCCGCCGCCGTCCATCACCGCCTGGATCTGTTCGGAGGTGCTGGCGCTGTTCAAGGACGAAACGTCGAGCCGGTTCCACAGGGCCAGGGCCTGACCGCTGCCGTCGAAGGCCAGCGCCAGGCCGCGAATGGCATAGCCCCCACTGCCGGGCAGCAGCACTGGCGCCTGCCACTGGCCGGCGACCCGCTGCGACACCTGCACACCGCTGCTGTCCGACCAGGCGGCCAACAGCTCACCGGTCGGGCTCTCGGCGATCACCGGATCGCTCTCGGTGCCCAGGTTGCGGGTGAGCGTGGCCTCGCCACTGCCGGCGTAGTCATTGAGGCTGCCGCTGGCCAGCGGGTCGAAGCCGAAGCTGACCGCCGTGTCGTAGAGGCTGCCGCTGTAGACCGCTTCATCGAGCGACAGCAGTTCGCCGTCGATGCCGGTGGAGCCCAGGTCGCTGCCCGGGAAGCTGTAGGTGTACTCGGTCCAGCCGGTGCCGCCGAAGAACCAGCCATGCTTGATGCGCACCAGCACCGAGCCAGATATCGCCGGGTCGCGCAGGCCCAGGCCCTGGTCGTCCCATTTGCCGTTGACATTGACCAGGCCGCGCACCACCGCCTCGATGCCGGTCCAGGGGATGCTGCCCTCCCAGTTGAAACCGAGCGAGCCGCGGAAACTGCCCTGCCCGCGCGACCACCAACCCGGGAAATCGGCGCCCGCATCCCAGATCAGGTTGCCGCCTGCGGCCAATTCGAACCGGCCCTGCACGCCGATGGCGGTGAGCGCCGGCCCGACGAAGGGGATCCAGGTCAGCGGAAAGTTCACCGCGCCGGCCACCTGGGCGTTGATGCGGGCGCTCTTGAAGACATAGGCGCAGGTGTCCTTGTCCACCTCGTAGCGCACATCGCCACCGGCGCGGCCCTCGATCTCGACCTTGGCGCCCTTGACGTTGAGGTCGAACTTGAAGGCGCCGTTGCCGCGGTACACCAGGATGCAGTCGATCTGGGCCTGGAAGTCGACCCGGATCTCGGACTTGACCGACCCGATCAGCGGGATGTTGACATTGCCGATGCTCTTGGAGAACCGCACCCGGTGAATGCCCAGCGCGATCAGTTCTTCGTCGGTCTTGGTCTCCAGCCAGGCCACCAGGTCGCGGGTGCGTTCGGCCAGCGCCGAGACGAACTGTGGGTCCTGGATCGTGAACTCAGACCCGTAGAGATCGAGGTCGTCGCTGGGATTGCTGGCGTCCTTGCGCTGTACCAGCAGCACGGGCTTGCCGGCGGCGTCCACGCCCACCGCATAGGCGCCGTCAAATTGGCTGTTGTCGGTGAGCTTGGCCGCTACGGTCCACTGCCAGCTGCCGTCAGCTTGCAGACCGCCGACGCTGTAATAGACCTCGGCGGCATTGCCTTCGCCTTGACGCCAGGTGGCCAGCAGGCCTTCGCGGTTGCCGTCGATCAGGCGCGGGTCAGCCACCAGTTGCAGGCTGTCGCCGCTGACATTGCCGGGCAGCGGCTGCCCATCGCGCCAGCCCGTGCCATCGTTGATCGCGTGCCAGAGCGCGCCGTCACGCATCCACACCATGTGCACCTGGCCGGAGGCGTCGGTGGCCACGGCGGGCTGGGCGTCCACATGCTCGGGCGTCACCTCCACCGGGCGCAGGCGCGCATACAGGTCGCCACCGGCCAGGTCAACATTGCCGCTGATATCGAAAGCCGGAGAAACCGCATCGGCGATGCCATTGCGGTTCAGGTCGAAGGCATACGGGTATTCCAGCGCGGAGTTGCCGTCGGCATCCACCACGCTGCGGGCCAGGGCCAGGATGTAGTGGCCGGACTGCAGGCCCAGCACCGTGAAGGCGCCGGTCGCGTCGGTGCGGCCATGGCCGGCCAGCACCGAATCCTCGCCCTCGGTACGGTAGACCGCCATCTCCACACCGGCCATCGGCGCGCCGCTGTCGGCGTCCAGCAGCCTGCCGCTGTAGCGCATGCTGGCCAGGAAGGACGCGTTGCTGCGGAAGGCCAGGTCGAACAACTCGCGCACGTCCGTGATCGTGCGGTCGGGCGTCGAGAAGCGCTGGCTCAGCTGGTTGACCAGCCGCACATAGTCGCCCCAGGTGCTGCCGATGCGCGGCTGCAGTCGGGTGGCCCAGCGGATCTCCCACTCGGTGTCGGTCAGCCCGGGCATGCGCAGCGAGCGCTTGACCAGGTCGAAGTCGATCGCCGCGGCGCTGGTCGCCTCGTAGGTCTTGGCGGTGAAGCGCATCGGCGCGTTCACCGACTTGAACAACAGCGGCAAGGTGTTCTCATCGCCCGGGCGCAGCACGCTGGCCTGGCCCTGCGGGCCCACGCCCAGCAGCTGCACCGCGCTGGACAGACCCATGCTCTCGGCGGTGCTGCCAAACTCGGTGCCGGTGGGGCTGCTGATGATCAGCAGCGGCGCCATGGTGTCGGCGTCGCCCTGGTTGCCATAGACCACATTGGCCAGCACCACCCGCTCGGGGCGCACCTGGGCCGGGCCATCGAAGCGCACCTCGACGCGTGCGCCATGGCCTTCGACGACCGTGATGACCTGGGCCAGCGTCGCAGCATCGCCATTGCCATCGTCGGCTTCCAGGGTGTAGGCGCCATGCACCGCGCCGCGGGCGTCGAAGGTGACATAGGCCTCGCTGCCGCTGGCAATGACCACCTGGCTGGCTTCGATGCGCGCGCCGGCGGCATTGCTCAGGCGGAACTGGGTGCCGGCACCAAAGCGCGCACCGTCGACCCGCAAGGTGGCCGGGCCGGCATCGCCGATGTCGGTGAAATCTACCTGCTGCAGCGAGAAAGGCAGCGATTCCGCCACCAGGCTGAAGGCTTGGGCACCGCCGCTGGCGCCGTAGAGCATCACGAAATAGGTGCCGGCCTGGCTGGTGGGGATCACCGCCGCCTGGTCGGGCACGAAGGGGTCTTTGCTGGCTTCGTCGAATTGGCCGCGGGTGGGCATGCTGCCGTAGCGCAGGTACAGCTCGTTGCCGTTGTCCTGGCCGGCGCCGTCGAGCGTGAGGCGCACGGTCTCGCCAGCCCCGACCACCAACTTGTAGAACAGGGATTGGCCCGCGCCCAGCGTGCCCTGCACCGCCGTGCCCAGGGTCAGCGCCTGCACGTCGATCTGCACCGCGTCCAGGCTGGCCGACAGGTTGTTGGCGTTGTTGCTCTCGACGACGTTGTTGAGGATGTCGCTGCGGACGATCACATGGTAGGTGCCGGGTGTCAGCCCGGGCAAGGCCGCGGTGACGGTCTGGCTGTAGCTGGCGCCGCCGCTCAGCGGGCCGTAGACCTGGGTCGACCCGAAGACCAGGTCGCCGATGTCCCAGCTGGTGTCGGTCGACAGGTAGAGGGTGTCGCGCCAGCTGCCCAGCGCAGCATTGCTGCCCTGGTTGCTGACGCTGTAGCTGATGCTGGCCAGGCTGCCGGGGATCCCGGTGGCCGGGATCGTGATCTCGCCCACCACCAGGTCGGCCGGGGGCGCCAGGTTGACCTGGGTGAACGCGCCGTCGAAGCCGGCGTTGTTGGTCTCCACCGTCTCGGCCACCGCGCCGCCCCGGTCGGTCACCACGAAGACGTAGAAGGGCCCGGACTGGCCCAGCGGCACCGTCACGCTGGCGCTGGCGTTGTAGCTCTCGTGCGCGCCCAGGCCGCCGCTGTGGTACTGGTGGCCCAGGTACAGGTCGGTATTGCGGTCGAAGACCAGATCGCGCGACAAGAAAACGGCGTCGTACCAGTCGCGGCTGCCGGTCGGGTCGTCGCCGGCATTGCTGACGGTCCAGGCCACCTCGATGGCCTGGCCGCTGATGCCGGCCGCTGGCGCGTCCACCGCCGTGATCTGCAAATCCGGCCGGGGCGCGGCCGGCACGATCACCGGCGGCACCGTGATCGGCACCGGCACTTCCTGTGACGAGCCCAGCACCGTGATGTTGTTGGCCTCGCCGTTGCTGCCTTCGGTGACCTGGCCGTGCACGTCGGTTCGCACGATCATGTAGTAGTCGCCACTGCCCAAGCCGGTGGGCAGGGCAAAGGTGGTGTTCACCTCGTAGCCCTCGGCGACCTCCAGCGGGTTGCCGCGGAAGACGCTGCCCACCAGCAGGTCGCCGCTGCCCAGCGCCGGGTCGCGCGACAGGTAGACCGAATCGGTCCAATAGGTGGAATCTGTACGGTTGGCGCCCAGATTGTCGACACGCCAGCCCACCGCGATGCGGCCGGCCGCAGTGTCAGGCAGGTCCACGCTCAGCTGGCTGGCCACCAGATCGGGTGTGCGCCGGATCACGGCCAGGGCCGAGCCGGCCGAGGTGTTGTTGGCCTCGCCGGTGCTGCCCTCGAACACCCGGTTGCCGGCATCGGTGCGCAGGTACAGCGTGTAGTTGCCGCTGGCCAGGCTGAAAGGCAGCGTGACCTGGGCGGTCTGGGTCAGGAAGTTGTCCACCGTGACGCTGCCCAGCAGCACATCGTCGTCATCGCCGAAGATCGCGTCGCTGGAAACCAGGATCTGGTCGGTCCAGTTGCCGGCCTGCACCGATCCGATGCCGGCATTGCGGTCTGACCACGAGACACTGATCTGCCGCCCGGCCTCGCCGGTGGCCGGCGCGGCGACCGTGTCGACCACCAGGTCGGCCGGGCGCAGCTGCACATCGAGGGTGCTGTCCGAGGCCAGCAGATTGTTGCCTTCGGGGTCGATGCCGTTGGCGCTGTAGCCCTCGAAGACCTGGCTGAAGGCATCGGTGCGCACCAGCACGTAGTACGGCCCGTCCAGGGTGTTGGGCACGGTCACCGACAGGCTTGCGGTATAGGCGCTGTCGTGGTCTTGCACGCCGAGCACGCCGTAATGGCCCACCTGGCCCAGCGCCAGGTCGCCGGCGTCCAGCGTGGCATCACTCGACAGGTAGACCACATCGGTCCAGTAGGACTCGGCGGTGGGCGTGGCGCCGAAATTGCGCACCGTGAACTGCAGGTTCAGCACATTGCCGGTGCGCACGCTGGCCGGCAGGGTGATCGACTCCACCTCCAGGTCGGGCGGCGGGGTCAGCAGTACCTGAGTGGCGGTGGCGTCGAGACCGCTGTTGTTGTTCTCGTAGACATGCTCATAGACATGGTTGAACGTGTCGGTGACGACAAAGAACCAGCGCTCGCCCGATTGCCCGACAGGCAAGGTGACCAGCTGGTTCTGGTTGTAGCTGGCGCCCGGATTGAGCGCACCGGCGTGGTAGAACAAACCCAGGGACAGGTCGCCGGCATCGAAGACATTGTCGGTGGACACAAAGACCCGGTCGTACCAGGCCGACTCCAGCGTGCGCCCATCACCGGCATTGGTGACGGTCCAGTTCAGGGCCATGGGCTGGCCCGAGAAGGCCTGCGACGGCGCCTGCACCGCCTGCACCTGCAGGTCGGGCGGGGGTGTCAAGGCGATGTGCAGCAGGCTGCTGGCGGCGGTGTTGTCGGATTCGAGGTTGTTCTCGAAAACCTGGTTGTAGCGGTCGGTGCGCACCAGCAGGTGGTAGTCGCCGCTCAGGCCGCGCGGCACCGTGAAGGTGAGGTGGCCGACATAGCTGTCGCCCACGTCCAGGTAGCTGACATTGTTGGCCGTGCCCAGCGCGATGTCATCGCCATCGCCAAACACGGTGTTGAGCGACAGGTGCACCTCGTCCTGCCAATGGGGTGCGCTGGTTGCGCCATTGCCGTTGTTGCGCACCACCCAGCTCACTTCGGTCTGGGTGCTGGAGAAGGCCTCGCTGGGCGGCGTGATGCTGGTCACCACCAGATTGGGCAGCGGCGGCAGCACGGTGGCGATGCGGGTGTTGTCCACCG
>JAYUQJ010000392.1:0-8862 GCA_043756825.1 Betaproteobacteria bacterium
GCCCTGGCCTTGGCCGGGCAAGGCTTTACCGTGATCGGCACCGCCACCAGTGATGCCGGCGCCGAGGCCATCGGCCGGATGCTGGCGCCGCTGGGCGGCCGGGGCCTGCGTCTGGATGTCAACGACGGCGCTGCGGTGGATGCGGCGGTTGACGCCATCGTCAAAGCCGACGGCGGCTTGCACGTGCTGGTCAACAATGCCGGCATCACCCGCGACACCCTGGCCCTGCGCATGAAGGACAGCGACTGGGACGCGGTGCTCGACACCAACTTGAAGGCGGTGTTCCGCTGCAGCCGCGCGGTGATGCGCACGATGATGAAGCAGCGTTTTGGCCGCATCATCAACATCACCTCGGTGGTCGGGGCCAGCGGCAACGCCGGCCAAGCCAACTATGCTGCGGCCAAGGCCGGCGTGGCCGGCATGACGCGGGCGCTGGCACGCGAACTGGGTAGCCGCCAGGTCACGGTCAACTGCATCGCGCCCGGCTTCATCGCCACCGACATGACGGCGCAGCTGCCCGAGGCGCAGACGGCCGCGCTGCTCGGCCAGATCCCGCTGGGCCGGCTGGGCACGCCCGAGGAGATCGCGCATGCGGTGGCCTTCCTGGCGTCGCCACTGGCGGGCTACATCACCGGCGCCGAATTGCATGTCAACGGCGGCATGTTCATGAATTGAAACCCCAGGCCGGCGGCGCTTCGTGGCGCCGGCCTGTCCCAAGCGCCGAGGTCGAGCCCGACCGGCGCGGTGGCAGCGCAAATCGGGTGGGCGCGCTGGCCACCGCTAGAATCCCGGGCCGTTTGAGCATTTTTTCACTCCTGGAGGAGTCATGAGCGATATCGAATCACGCGTCAAGAAGATCATTGCCGAGCAACTTGGTGTGCCCGAAGGTGACGTCACCAACAACAAGGCCTTCGTGGCCGACCTGGGGGCCGACTCGCTGGACACGGTGGAACTGGTGATGGCGCTCGAGGACGAGTTCGGCATCGAGATACCCGACGAAGAGGCCGAGAAGATCACCACCGTTCAGTTGGCGATCGACTACGCGCAAAACCACCAGAAGGCCTGACCCGCAGCCGCAATGACCCGTCGTCGTGTCGTCATCACCGGCCTGGGGCTGATCAGTCCGGTCGGCAATAGCGTGGCCGAAGGCTGGGCCAATCTGGTGGCCGGGCGCACCGGCATCGACACCATCACCCGGTTCGATGCCGCGTCCATGTCCTGCCGGTTTGCCGGCGAGGTCAAGGGATTCAATGTCGAGGATTACATCCCCGGCAAGGAGGCCCGTCACATGGACACCTTCATCCACTACGGCATGGCGGCTGCGATCCAGGCGGTGCGCGACGCCGGCCTGCCCACCGGCGATGCCCTGAACGAAGAGCAGGCTGAGCGTATCGGCTGCCTGGTGGGATCGGGCATCGGCGGCCTGCCGATGATCGAGGCCACCCAGATCGAATACGCGGCGCGCGGCGCACGGCGCATCTCGCCCTTTTTCGTGCCGGCATCGATCATCAACATGATCTCCGGTCACATCTCGATCCGCTTCGGTTTCACCGGCCCCAACTTGTCGATCGTGACGGCCTGCACCACCGGCCTGCATGCCATCGGCGAGGCGGGCCGGCTGATCGAGTACGGCGATGTCGATGTGATGGTGGCCGGCGGTGCTGAAAGCACGGTCTCGCCGCTGGGCATCGGTGGCTTCGCCGCCGCGCGCGCCTTGTCCACCCGCAATGACGACCCCAAGACCGCATCCCGGCCCTGGGACAAGGACCGCGACGGCTTTGTGCTGGGTGAGGGCGCCGGGGTACTGGTGCTCGAGGAGTATGCGCATGCCAAGCGGCGCGGCGCAAAGATCTATGCCGAGCTGGCCGGCTTCGGCATGGGTGCGGATGCCTTCCACATGACCGCCCCGAACGTTGACGGCCCCAAGCGGTCGATGAAGGCGGCCCTGCGCAATGCCG
The DNA here is from genome assembly GCA_043756825.1 of Betaproteobacteria bacterium. Classification (GTDB taxonomy): domain Bacteria; phylum Pseudomonadota; class Gammaproteobacteria; order Burkholderiales; family Burkholderiaceae_C; genus Pseudaquabacterium. Next base: position 1,959 of record JAYUQJ010000392.1, read on the forward strand.
GCATCAACGGCGATGAAGTGCAGTACCTCAATGCGCACGGCACGTCCACGCCGCTGGGCGATTTGAATGAAACCAATGCCATCAAGCTGGCCTTTGGCGACCACGCACGCCGGCTGGTGGTCAACTCGACCAAGTGCATGACCGGCCATCTGCTGGGCGGGGCGGGCGGCATCGAGTCGGTGTTCACGGCTTTGGCACTGCACCACCAGATTTCGCCGCCGACCATCAACATCTTCAACCAGGACCCCGAGTGCGATCTGGATTACTGCGCCAACACGGCGCGCGACATGAAGATCGACGTGGCCGTGAAGAACAATTTCGGCTTTGGCGGCACCAACGGCACGCTGGTCATGCGCCGGGTGTGACCCTGCGGCCCCTGCGCGATGCGAGCCGCGCCGGCTGTTTCGGCCGATCTGCCTGCCTGCAGGCCTGAGCGCATGCTCATCACCGCGCTGTATGTCCTGACAGGCGGAGCCCTTGCGTTTTGGTGGACCGCGCGGGCTGAGACCTTGATCGCGGGGATCGGCGCCGTGGCCTGGGCAGCGGCCGCGATGTTGCCGGCCGCCTGGCTGGGTGCCCGGGTGGCGCGGCAGCTGCTGCCTGGCAAGCTGTCGGGCCTGCGCTGGGATGGTGAGGGTTGGGCGGTCAGGCCTGCCGACGGCGCTTCGGGTGATACCCATCGCTCCCTGCGTTGGCTGGCGGTGGCTGTCGATCTGGGGCCGTGGCTGCTGCTCAAGGCGGCCGATGCCAGCGGCGCACGCCTCTGGCTGGTGTTGCGTCAGCGCCAGGCCGGCCCCGCATGGCATCTGCTGCGGGTGGCGGTGCAGGCCCATGCCACCGGGCCCGGCGCATCTATGCAGCCGGGATCGCGGCCTGCTGCGGGCGATCAGGGTGGCCCGGTGGGGCCGCGCCCGGGCGAGCCACCGTGACGGTAGACGACGCCGATCTGCTGCTGGTGCAGCGCGCCCAGCAGGGCGACACGCGCGCCTTCGAGATGCTGGTGATCAAATACCAACGCCGCCTGGAGCGGCTCATCGCGCGCATGGTGCGGGATGTCGATCTGGTGCAGGACATCGCCCAGGAAAGCTTCATCCGGGCCTACCGGGCCTTGCCGCAGTTTCGCGGCGACAGTGCCTTCTACACCTGGCTTTACCGTATCGCGGTCAACACCGCCAAGAAGGCGCTGGTAGACCTCAAGCGCGACCCCTTGGTGACCGAGTCCGCGCTGGCAGGCGCGAACGACGATGACGATGAAACTTACCGAGGCGGCCGCGAACTAAGTGACGGCTCAACCCCTGAATCCTTGTTGGCCAGCAAAGAAATCGCAGAAACAGTGAACGCAGCGATCGAAGCCTTGTCTGATGACCTGCGGCAGGCGATCACGCTGCGCGAAATCGAAGGGCTCAGCTATGAAGAGATTGCCGATCTGATGAACTGCCCGATCGGCACCGTGCGTTCGCGTATCTTCCGGGCCCGCGAGGCCATCGCAACGCGCCTGCGCCCGCTGCTCGACACGCGTGACGGCAGGCGTTGGTAGGCCCCCGCCGCCGGCCGCAGATGCAGCGCAGATGACACCGACCCCTCTGTCCCACCCCGACCCAGGTTGCACCGAATGGACCCCCTGCTGTTGAACCCACCTGACTCGCGCCGACCCGAGCGCTTGGCCTTGTCGTCGCTGATGGACAGCGACCTGGCGGCAGACCGCCTGCCGGGCCTGGTGGCAGGCTGGCAGCAGGATGCTGACCAGCAAGCCACCTGGCACTGCTACCAGCTGATCGGTGATGTGCTGCGGTCGGATGAGTTGGCCAGTGACCCGAGGCGTGACGCGGCCCTGCTGCTGGCCTTGCGGGCACGCTTGGCAGACGAGCCCGTGCATTTGGCGCCGCGCGCCCTGGCGCCGGCCGCCCAGCCGGGTCGGCGGGTCTGGGCCGGGCGCCTGGCCGCGCCGCTGGCCGTGGCGGTCGGTTTCGTGGTGGTGGCCGGGCTGCTGGTGCTGACCCGCAGCCAGGCGCCGGGCGCAGAGGACGGCGGCCTGATGGCGCTGGGTGGTGCGCCGTCCGCAGGCCAGGGTCTGCGCCAGGTGGTGCAGGCCGAGGCCGGTGCCCTGGTGCGCGATAGCGGGCTCGACCGCTACCTGGAGGCCCACCGCAAGCTCGGTGTCGGCGGCGCCGTGGCGGGCGGCAGCGATCATCGCGTGCAGATCGTCCACCCCGCCAAGTGACACCGACTGCGGGCCAGGGCGGGGCAGGGCCGCCAAGTGGCAACGCTCTGGATGAGTGGCGTATGCCGTGCCGGCCCGCCCGATGGCTGGGCTGGGGCCGCGCTGGCCTGAGCCTGAGCCTGGGGCTGCTGGTGCTGTCGGCCAGCAGTGCGGCGCAGCCACCCGGGGGCGCCGATCCTGCGGCCTGGCTGGGCCGGGTGCAAGCCGCGGCGTCCGGTCACAGCTACCAGGGCACCATGATGGTGGGATCGAACGGGGTGGCGTCGAGCACGCGCCTGGTGCACATCTGCGAGGGTCGACATCGCTACGAGCGGGTCGAGGCGCTGGATGGCCGGCCCCGTGTGCAACTGCGCCATAACGACCAACTGATCACGCTCTGGCCGGACAGCAAGCAAGCGCGCAGCGAATCGCGCGATCCGGTGGCCGAGTTCCCGTCCCTGGCGGGCACGGCGGCGCTGGCCCTGGACAACTATGAGCCTGCGCCCTGGATGCGTGACCGCATCGCCGGCCGCGAGGCCGATGTGCTGATGCTCAAGCCGCGCGACAAGCTGCGCTATGCCCAGCGCCTGTGGGCCGACCGCGAGACCGGGCTGCTGCTGCGCAGCGATGTGGTCGGCACTGGCGGCGACGTGCTGGAGTCATCGGCATTCACCGACGTGCAGATCGGCAGCAAGTCGCCCGCCGACCTGGTGCTGAACCCGATGCGCCGGCTCGACGGCTACAAGTTGTTGCGGGTGCCCTCAGAGCGCACCCAGATCGAAGCCGAAGGCTGGATGATCGGGCGTCCAGTGCCGGGCTTTGCACTGGTCAGTTGCAGCAAGCGCCCCTTGCTGGATGCCGATATCCAGGTCAAACCGGTGCAGGTGCTGCAGTCGGTTTTTTCCGATGGTCTGGCCCAGGTTTCGGTGTTCATCGAACCCTTCGACCCGATGCGCCACAAGCAGGCCATGGGCACGGGCAGGGGCGCCACCCACACCGTCAGCAGCCGGCAGGGTGACTGGTGGTTTACCGTGGTGGGCGAGGTGCCGATGACCACTGCCCAGCAATTTTCAACGGTGCTGGAGCGCCGTCGTTGACCCGGTCTGGCCTGTTGCCCGGCCGGGTGCGGGGCTCGACCGGCGCAACATTCATACTTTTCAAAGGTGTCTGATGGTCGAAATGAGAGTGCTTTTTTCCGCTGCGCGGCGTGCCGTTCAAGCCACCACGGGGGCCAGGCGACTGGCCCTGCACGCGGTACTGGCCTGCGCCGTGACCGGCGGCTTGCTGCCCCTGGCGGGCGACGCTCAAGCGCGCGCCGAATTGCCCGATTTCACCGATCTGGTCGAGAAGGTCGGGCCTTCGGTGGTCAATATCCGCACTCTGGAGCGCAGCGGCCGGCCGAACGCCGGCCCGGGTGGCGGTGGCGGCATCGACCCGAACATGGAAGAGTTTTTCCGCCGTTTCGGCATCCCGCTGCCAGGTGGGCGCAATCCGCCCCGTGGCGGCGGTGGGGGCGGCGATGAAGAGCCCCAGCAGCGTGGCGTGGGGTCGGGTTTCATCCTCAGTGCCGACGGTTTCGTGATGACCAATGCGCATGTGGTCGATGGCGCCGATGAATTGCTGGTCACGCTCACCGACCGGCGCGAATTCAAGGCCAAGGTGATCGGCCTGGACAAGCGCACCGATGTTGCGGTGGTCAAGATCGAAGCCACCGGCCTGCCGGCGGTCAAGCTGGGCGATGTAGCCCGGCTCAAGGTTGGCGAGTGGGTGATGGCGATAGGCTCGCCCTTCGGCCTGGAGAACAGCGTCACTGCCGGCATCGTCAGCGCCAAGGGCCGCGACACGGGCGACTACCTGCCCTTCATCCAGACCGACGTGGCGATCAACCCCGGCAATTCGGGTGGCCCGCTGATCAATATGCGGGGTGAGGTGGTGGGCATCAATTCACAGATCTACAGCCGCTCTGGCGGTTTCATGGGCATCTCGTTCGCCATTCCCATCGACGAGGCCAGTCGCGTGGCCGATCAGTTGCGCACAACCGGGCGGGTGATCCGGGGTCGCATCGGCGTCACGATCGCCCCGGTGACCAAGGAGGTGGCTGAGTCGATTGGCCTGGGCAAGCCCGCCGGTGCGCTGGTGCGTGGTGCCGAGAGCGGTGGACCGGCGGACAAGGCGGGCATCGAGGCCGGCGACATCATCACCAAGGTCGATGGCAAGGTGATCGACAAGTCAGGCGATTTGCCGCGCATCGTGGGCGCGACCAAGCCGGGCAACAAGACCGTGCTGCAGGTGTTCCGCCGCGGGGCTTACCGGGATGTGGCGGTCACGGTGGCGGAATTCGAGGCCGATGCGATCACCAAGACGGCGCAGGCCGAACCGCCTGCCAATGCCGGCAGCAAGACCGCGCTCGGATTGACGGTCAGTGAGCTGAGCGATGCGGCCAGGCGCGAGCTCAAGCTGCGCGGCGGCGTGCGGGTCGACGCGGTCGAGGGACCGGCGGCGCGCGCCGGTCTGCGTGAGGCGGATGTGCTGCTGGCACTGGACAACACCGAGATCACCGACCTCAAGCAATTCATGGCGCTTGCAGCCAAGGTCGAGAAGGCCCGTGCGGTCAGCGTGATGGTGCGGCGCGGCGAATGGGTCAACTACCTGGTGATTCGCCCCGGGCGTTGACGACCCCGGGGTCAGGGGATAGACCTGCAGCCTACCAAGGCGGCGGGTGTTTCCGCATGGTGGAACCAACCTTTCGATGGCTATCGCGGCGGATCAACACGGCGCGGGCCAGGCACGGTGACATGTTGGTGGGCACTCGCTTGGCTGCGCCAGGGCAGGCTTGATTGCTGGCCCTGGCAGTTAGAATCTAGCGTTGCGGTGACTGATTCAGCGGCTTTGCTGCACTGCGTCAAGCACGCTGGGTCGGGCCACCCTGGCATGGCTCGATGCTGTGGATAAGCTGTTCACAGTTTTGGCATGGGCACCTTGCAACTCGGGGCTAGACGGCAGCAGCGCGTTTCCAGGCTGACGGAATTGGCTACAATGGAGGCCCAACAAGCAGTTGCCAAACATTTGTTGGAAGGCGCGTCTCCTCTTGGACGTGCCTTTTTTTTAGCTTCAGCAAGGCGCACCGCGCCACCACACCGCCGCGCGGTGTGGGCTTGCGCTGAGACGGCTGGGCCGTCTTGCCCAGAGCGCAAGCCAACGAATTCCAACGCATGGATCACATCCGAAACTTCTCGATCATTGCTCACATCGACCATGGCAAATCGACCCTGGCCGACCGTCTGATCCATCGCTGTGGCGGCCTTTCCGACCGCGAGATGGAATCCCAGGTGCTCGACTCGATGGACATCGAGCGCGAGCGCGGCATCACCATCAAGGCCCAGACGGCGTCGCTGCAGTACACCGCGCGCGACGGCCAGGTCTACCAGCTCAATCTGATCGACACGCCCGGCCATGTCGATTTCAGCTACGAGGTGAGCCGGTCCTTGTCGGCCTGCGAGGGGGCGCTGCTGGTGGTCGATGCCAGCCAGGGCGTCGAGGCCCAGACCGTGGCCAACTGCTACACCGCGCTCGACCTGGGTGTGCTGGTGGTGCCGGTGCTCAACAAGATGGATCTGCCCAACGCCGATCCAGACAACGCCCGGGCCGAGATCGAGGACGTGATTGGCATCGACGCCGACGATGCCATCCCCTGTTCGGCCAAGACCGGCATGGGCATCGACGACATCCTGGAGGCCGTGATCCACCGCATGCCGCCCCCCAAGGGCGACGCCGACGGCGCGCCGCGGGCGATGATCGTCGACAGCTGGTTCGACAACTACGTCGGCGTGGTGATGCTGGTGCGGGTGGTCGACGGCGTGCTGCGCAAGGGTGACCGCATCCGCATGATGGCCACCAACACCGTCTACCCGCTGGAGCAACTGGGTGTGTTCACGCCCAAGAGTGAATCGCGTGAATGCCTGAAGGCCGGCGAGGTGGGTTTCCTGATCGCCGGTATCAAAGAGCTGCAGGCGGCCAAGGTGGGCGACACGGTCACACTCGAGAAGAAGTTGCCCAACAACGCCGGGCCGGCAACCACGGCACTGCCCGGCTTCAAGGAGATCCAGCCCCAGGTCTTTGCCGGCCTCTACCCGACCGAGGCCAGTGAGTACGATCAGCTTCGCGACGCCCTGGAGAAGCTCAAGCTCAACGACAGCTCGCTGCGCTATGAGCCCGAAGTGTCACAGGCACTGGGCTTTGGCTTCCGCTGCGGTTTTCTCGGCCTGTTGCACATGGAGATCGTGCAAGAGCGCCTGGAGCGCGAGTTCGACCAGGACCTGATCACCACTGCACCCAGTGTGGTCTACCAGGTCGAGCTCAACGACGGCGAGGTCATGCTGGTCGAGAACCCGTCGAAGATGCCTGATCTGGGCCGCATCAATGAAATCCGCGAGCCCATCGTCACCGTGCATCTGTACATGCCGCAAGACTATGTCGGCCCGGTGATGACACTGGCCAACCAGAAGCGCGGCGTGCAGCTCAACATGGCCTACCACGGCCGCCAGGTGATGCTCACCTACGAAATGCCCCTGGCGGAAATCGTGCTGGACTTCTTCGACAAACTCAAGAGCGTGTCGCGTGGCTATGCCTCGATGGACTATGTGTTCAAGGAATACCGGGCCGCCGACGTCGTCAAGGTCGACATTTTGCTCAACGGCGACAGGG